>CAYGQN010000031.1:0-19952 GCA_964351795.1 uncultured Gammaproteobacteria bacterium | reverse complement strand
AGTTCGGGGCCTTTGTACCCACCGCACCGGCCGCACGCGCCGAGTGCCTGTCATGGCTGTTCTGGCAGATGGGATCAGCGCCCTACCTCGGCGGCGGCTTCGGGCATTTCTACGCCTACGCCAAGGTAAAGCAGGAATACCCCATCAACCGCTTCACCATGGAAGTGAAACGGCAGCTGGACGTACTGGATCGCAACCTGGCCGAGCGTCAGTACCTGTGCGGCGATGACTACACCATCGCCGACATGGCCGTGTGGCCGTGGTACGGCGCGCTGGCGCAGGGCCGGCTGTACGACGCCGGCGAATTCCTGGACGTGGGCAGCTACACGCATGTGCAGCGCTGGGCCGGGGAGATCCTGGACCGCCCCGCCGTCCAGCGCGGCCGGCGTGTGAACCGCACCTGGGGGCCGGAGGAGGAACAGCTCCCCGAGCGCCACGATGCCGCGGATATCGACCGCAGCTTCACCTGAGGCCGGCTGCGATGGCGCCTGTGCGTTGCGCCCCCCGCGCCGGCGCGCGGCCTGACCCGGGCATTGCCACCCCTGCCGGCCGCTTCGAACCCGCCGCGCACGGTCCATCCGGCACCGGCGCAGTCGCGCCCGGGTAGCAATCCCCGCGGCCGGACTGGATGCGCCGTCCCCGCCTCCGGGCCGTGGCGGGAACCGACGCGCGCGGGAACTGGAAACTTCTGTCAACCCGCCATGCTTGCTGACAATTGTGCATGGGTGGGCGCTGGCGTCTGACGTAGATTGGCCGCTGACGTCAGACGCCGGCAGCCGCTGCCGGGCGACAGGAGACAAGAAGATGACCACCCGAACCCGTATCCGTGCCCTGGCCCTGGTGCTGCTCGCCGGCTGCCATGTGCCCGCCAGCCATGCTGTTCTCATTGATGTGTTCGCCGCGGCGAACAGCATTTCCGGCGGTGCCGGCCAGGCCACCGGCCTTGTGCTTTCCGCAGGGGAGAGTTTCTCGGTGACCGTGGACCCGACCGACCTGTGGAGCGCCGGCGCGCTGCCGCGCTGGTCCAATGCCGACGGCCTGGTCGGCGACCTGTTCGCCACCGGCAGCGACGAGTCCGGCCAGCCGGTCGGCACGCGCATCGGCCAGGCCTTCAGCAACCACAACGCGCTGGGGCTGTCGCTGCCTTTCGGCTCCCTGGTGGGCTCCATCGCCGGCAACTTCTTCCTGGTCGGTACGAGCTTTTCCGGCAACGCAACGGCCGCCGGCGAACTGCTGCTGTGGTACTGGGATTCCAACCGTGCCGACAACACCGACTTCGTGACCGCCGACGTGCGTGGCGCCCTCACCGGTGTTCCGGAGCCGACCAGCCTCGCACTGCTCGCCGGCGGCATCGCCGGCGCAGCCGCGGCCCGGCGTCGCAAGCGCGCCTGATACCAGCGCCGCCGCAGGGGGCTCCGGCACCGGACCGCCCACCCGGGCTGAAACAACGCGGATGAAGCCCCCGGCCATGCAGCCGGGGGCTGATTCAGGCAGCCGTGATCAGAAGTTGTATTTCAGGCGCAGGTACCACTCACGGGGCCGCGACACCACGGCTTGGGCGTAACCGATACCGGTGTTCTCCACCACGCTGACCTTGTAAATCTCGTTGGTCAGGTTGGTGGCCCCGAGGGTCGCCAGCCACTGCTCGTTGGGGCTGCGCCAGTTCAGCGACGCATTGAGCAGATCGTAGCTGCCCTGGAAAACTGCCGGCGAATTCACGGCCATCTTGAACTGGCTCGCCTTGTACGACCAGTCGGCGCGCATGAACACGTGGCCGAAATCGTTCTGCATCAGGTCCACCGTACCGCCCAGGGTGGCCGTCCACTCAGGCGCGTTGGGAATGCGGGAATCCTCCGTGACGCCGGCGGCAATGGGGTCCACCCGCAGGTATTCGTGGTCCAGCCAGCCGAAACCGCCGTTGATCCGCAGCCAATCGGTGGGCACCACCTCGGCCTCCACCTCCACGCCCCACATCCGCGCATCGCCGGCATTGACGATGATTGGCACGAAGGCGAGCAGGCCGCTGTTGGCGAGGATCTGCAGGTCATCGTAGTTGGTGACAAAGCCGGCCACGTTCAGGCGCGCCCGGTTGTCCCAGAGCTGGCTCTTGAAGCCAAGCTCGAACACCTCTGCCTTCTCCGGGCCGAAGCGCGGGACCAGGGATGCCGGATCCGCGTTTGCCGGAATGCCGGGTGTGATTCCGGGCAGCGCCGGCGGGAAACCGCGCATCGTGAAGCCGCCACCCTTGAAGCCGCGCGAGTAGGTGAAGTAGCCCATGACCTCGTCGGTGAACTGGTAGTCCACCGTGACCGAGGGCGTGAAGCGGCTGTCGCTGTCGCTGGCCTGCACCTCGGGGAACAGCGGCGTGCCCGGGTCGAAGGCGCTGGCTGGAAAGCCGAAGGATCCGAACAGGCCAACCACACCCGGGTTGTTCACCTGAAGCATCCGCTGCTCGGGCGTGTAGCGCCGTTTCTCCCAGGTGTAGCGCGCGCCCAGGGTCAGGCGCAGGCGGTCGGTCACGTCGTAGTCCACCTGCGCGAAGATGGCGGTTGAGTCGTTGTCGATGGAACCGCCACTGACGAATTCCACCGCCTCCAGCAGCACCGGGAAGGCCTGGCTGCCGCTCTCGTTCATCCAGAAGAAGCCGACGAGATAGTTCAGCCGTTCCTCGAACAGCGTGCCGGTGATTTGGAATTCCTGGCTAACCTGCTCGATGTCGATGTCCTGGCCAATCTCGTTGACGTACACCGGGTTGAGCGTGAGGTCCTGGAAGATCTCCGAGTCCACCGTGCGGTAGGCCGTGATGGACTTCAGGGCGAATTCCCCGAGATCCCAGTCCAGCGTGAGATTGGTACCCCAGACGCTGGTCTCGGAGGAGTTGCCGCCGCGGGAGAAGTTGCGGCGCGCATCCAGCGGCTGCGTCCAGCGATCATCGTACTGGCCCGAGGTATTGAAATTGGCGAAGCCCTCGGTGGCGCTGGTGCGGATCAGCACCTGGCCCGGCGAGGGCTCGTCGCTGCGCATGCCATCGATGCTGAAGGTGGCGAGCAGGTTGTCGCTGACGTCCAGCTCCGCCGTGAGACGGCCGGAGAGCACGTCCCTGTCGCCCTGCGTCTGGCCGGTCAGTACGCGGCGGACATGGCCATCGCGATCAAAGCTGGCGCCCGAGAACCGCAGACGCAGGCGATCATGCACGGCACCGCTGATGGAGGTGCGCACGTCGAGCCGGTCAAAGCGCCCGGTGGTGACGTCCAGCGAGAACTCCGGCTCGGCACTCGGCCGCTTGGAGGTCAGGACCACGGCGCCACCGATGGTGTTCTTGCCGAACAGCGTGCCCTGGGGCCCGCGCAGCACTTCGATGCGCTCCAGGTCCACGGTTTCGATCAGCGAGCCGACCGACTTGCCGATGTACACCCCGTCCAGGTACAGGCCAACGCCCGGTTCCACGGTGATGACATAGTCGGTCTGGCCGATGCCGCGGATGGAGATCTGGCTGGAGGATCCGCCACCGGACTCCGCCGCGGTGCTGTCGAACTGCAGGTTCGGGACATACTGCGAGACATCGGCGGGCGACATGATGTTGCGCTCCTCGATGTCTGCGGCGCCGAAGGCACTGACGGCCACCGGGGTGTCCTGCAGTCCTTCCTCACGGCGCCGGGCCGTGACCACCACTTCTTCCAGTGCATAGCCGCGGCCATCCTCCTGGGCCTGCACGGCCGGTATGGCCGGAATGGCACCAACGAGCATCAGCGAACAGCCAAGCTTGCGCAAAACCATGTTGAACCCCCTGTTATCGGTATTGACGCCGCAAGCCCGGAAACGGGTGCGGTCGCTGTCGTTGCATTTACACGCCGCTCAGCGTCGCCACGCCGAGCTGCCGCATCCAGTCGGCGTAATCCCAGTAATCCGTGTTGCGCAGGATCCTGCCTTCGCGCAGGGCGAACACGGTCACGCCCTTGTAGCTCACTGGCCGGCCCTGAAGGCTGTGGCCCTCGAACTCGCCCGTGTAGGTCGCATCGATCAACCATTCCGCCGCACCCATGGCGTCGGTGGCGAATACCGAGGTGTAGCGGATACGGAAATCCGGCAGCAGGGCGAACACGTTGGCCGCGAACTCCCGCAACTCGGCAAGGCCGCGATGCTCCCAGCGCAGTACCACGTCCTCGTACAGACAATCCTCCGTGAAGCAGGCAACCACCCCGTCCACGTCGTGCGCCGACCACAGGCCGGGCAGTGATTCCAGCAATCGTGTATTGGCTGCGCTCATCGATCTCCCCTGCGTTCGGCCGGCCCCGGCGGGCTTCCCACGAAGCCCGGCAGCATAGGAAGCCGCTCCTGGCCGGGCTATCCCGCCTGCGTCGTTACTGTCCTGTAACCGTCATTGGTCCTGTCAGCAGGCCGGACCAATACAAAGTCACGTGACACATATTAGTCAGATGACGTTTTTTGTGCAATCGGGTTTTCGTGCCCGGGGCCCTGGGACGCGCGCAGGGCCGGCAGCACCTGTCTGCCGAGCAGGTCCAGCGCCACGTCCACATCCGGGCCGAGCGGCGGCCCGAAGGCCACGTGCGTCGCCCCGGCGGCGACCATGTCGCGGACCTGGGCGATAATGTCGCCGGGGGTGCCGCAGGCGCAGAAGGCGCGCACGGCCGCGGCAGGGACAGCGGCAATGGCAGCCTCTTCATCGCCGCGCAGCATGGCACCCGACGCAGCGTCGATTTGCGCCTCGGTGATGCCGGCAGCCGCCGTCATGGGCGCCAGGAACGGCAGCAGCAGCGCCAGCATGCGGCGCGCGGCGCGCTCGGCCGCATCCCGATCCTCGGCGATGGAACACAACGGCCCCACGGTCAGATCCAGCGTCGCCGGGTCACGGCCGGCCTTCCCGGCACCGGCGTGCAGTCGCTGGCGCAGCTGCGCCAGGTAGTCCGGATTCCAGGTGCAGTCGGCCTTGATGCCGTTCGCGATCTCGCCTGCCAGTTCGGAAATCTTCGGGCCCCAGGTGCCGATGAACAGCGGGATCTCGCGGCGCACCGGCTCGAACTGGAAGAACAGATCGGGGCTGGCCCGGAAGAAGCGGCCCTCGACCGCGCTGCGGTCACCGGCCAGCATCCGCCGCACCATGGCCACGGCCTCACGCAGGATCTGCATGGAGTGCTGGCGCTCGATACCCAGCAGCTGGTTGAAGCCACCGCGACCGATGCCGAACACCGCCCGCCCCCCGGACAACTCGTCCAGAGCCGCGAGGTTGGCCGCATGGTAGACCGGGTGGGCCACCTGCGGGGTGACGATGGCGGGCCCCAGCCGGATCCGCGTGGTGGCCTGCGCCGCCAGGGCGAGGATGGGCCAGGCCGGGCGGAAGATGAGATCATCGGCGATATGCAATTCGTCGAAACCCAGCGCCTCCACTGTCGCGGCGAGGGGGCCGTAGGCGCTCATCGGCAGCGCCCCGGTCATCATGATGCTGAACCTGGTGGTCATTCTGGGCTCCGTGCGGCAGGCAGGAAGAGATCCTGTGTACCCGGCGGACCTTAAGCCCGCCGTCCCGGTGGCGGCTATCCGTATAGCGTCGCCACTGGCCCTGATACGACAGGCTGCCGGCAAATGCGCTTGCGAAGCCGGGCAACGGGGAAGACACTAGCGAATCGCCAAGGCCGGGGTGGCTGCCACCACCCGGCGCGCGGGGGGCGCCTACCCAGGTGCTGAACGAACTGCTGCAGGATCTGGAAAGGCCGGCAACCGGTACGGCGTCGCTGTGGCGCAGGATGAACTCGCATGACGTGAGCGTCGCGCGGCACATCGTCAGCGAGGAAATCACCCGCCACAGCCTGCGCCTGGCCGACCCTGGTGCGCGTTTCGCCTTCCAGTACAACGTTGCCAAGTTCGCAACCACGTCGCTGAGCGACTTCACCTACATCGGCGCGGCCTCGGAAATCGAACTCCCGGCCGACGAGCGCGACTGCTACCTGCTCATCATCCCGCTGTCCAGCTACAGCGTCGTCTCCACCAGCACCGGGCAGTTCCGCCTGACGCCGGGCAAGGCCATGCTGTTCGGGCCCTGCGGTGAGCTGCGCTTCGACAACGCACCCGGCTGGCGCAACCTGGATGTGCGGATCAACCAGCGCAGCCTGGATGAATGGGCGGCACGGGATTGTCAGCTGGCCGCGGACCGGACCATGCACCGCCTGAACTGGCAACTGGACCTTGCCACCGACGGCGCCAGGCTGCTGCGCTTCATGCGTTACCTGCTGGCCGAGACCGGCAGCGGCAATTCCTGCCTGACCGACAGCTTCATCGCCAAGCGCATGGAGACAGCCCTGTTCTCGGTGCTGCTGGACGCGCTGCCCGGCACTTCCCTCGCCACACAGCAGATGCGCGAGGCCGGCCCCGCACCGCGCTGCCTGTTACGCGCCGAGCAGTTCATCCTCACGCACGTGGCAGAGCCACTGGACCTTGAAGCCATCGCCGCCGCCGCCGGCGTGGGCACACGAACCCTGCAACGGGTGTTCCGGCAATATCGCGGGCGCTCGCCGATGGAATTCCTGCGTGACAGCCGGCTGAACCTCGCCCGACGCAAATTGTGCACGCCCGGCCCGGAGACCGGCACCGTTACCGCTGTGGCGTTGTCCTGCGGCTTCAACCACCTGGGCAAGTTCGCCGCCAGCTACCGCGAGCGCTTCCAGGAATCCCCCAGCGACACGCTGCGCTACAGCCGCCGGCACTGAGCCGCGCGGGTGGCAAGCGTCATCGAAGACACATACCGCGGTCGCCGGAACCACGGCCTTCGGCCGGCTCGACCGCAAGGCCGCTCCGGCAGGCGCGTGTATGGCTAGCCCTGCCGGGCTGGGCTAGACTCCAACGCTGGCGGGCTCCGCGGCTGCCTGCGCGGCCCACCCGGGCTTGCGACGGCGACGGCCGCAGGCCCATGTCACCGCACACCGTGCGCAAATCGCTTCCCTGGCCGCCGCGCGGCCAATTGACGACAGGACGCCGCATGAACCCCATTCGAAAGACACTTCTGGTTGCCGGTATCGCCCTTGTCCTGCCACTGGCTGCGGCGAACGCCGCGGACACCGGCAGCCACGATGGCCACGCCGACGAGCATGCACACCATCATGGCGATGATGCCCATGCCAGCGAACACGAACATCACCACGGCGATGATGGCCACGCCAGCGAGCACGAGCATCACCACGGCGACGATGGCCACGTCGGCGAGCACGAGCATCACCACGGGGATGATGGCCACGCCGGCGAGCACGAGCATCACCACGGCGGTGACGACGACGAGCCGCATCATCATCACCACGTGGACGACTGAACCGGCTGCAAGCCGCATACCCGGGCGCCTGCGGCGTTCGCGGCGCTGGGGGCGCTGAGCAACTACGCCCCTGTCCGGACGTAGCCGTGGCGGCTGTTCTCCGCTGCCAGCGGGGTGGCGATGACCCGCCCGGCCACCGACGCGTTGGCGGGCAGAGCCGCCTCAGGCGCCGCGGGGTGCCTCGGGCTTAGGCGTGGGCAGCACCAGCAGCTCGTGCACGTCCACCGTGGCGGGCGATTCCACGGCGAACATCACCGTGCGCGCCACGTCCTCGGCGCGGAGCGCGTCGGGCTTGGGATCATCGAAGAACGGCGTATCCACCATGCCCGGCTCGATGATGGTCACGCGCACACCGCTGCCCTGCAGTTCCTCGCGCAGGTTGTAGCCAATGGCGTTGGCCGCCCACTTGCTCACACCGTACATGGAGCCGCCGATGGTGCGCCGGCCGGCCACCGAGCCGGTGATGACCACGTGCCCGCGCCGCGCGCGGATTGAAGGCAGCGCTTGCTGGATGGTGACGGCGAGCCCGAGCACGTTGGTGTCGAGTATGCGGCGCCAGGAGTCGATGGGCGCAGCGGAGAACCCGCCCGGCGTACCACCCGTGCCGGCATTGGCGAACAGGACGTCGATGCCGCCGAAGGCGGCCTGCGCCGAGGCGACAAACCGCTCTACCTCGTCCGGGTTGCATACATCGCAGGGGCCAACGTGAACGGCGCCCTCGCCACCGAGCTCGGCCTGCAAGGCCTGCAACTTTTCCAGCGACCGCGCACCCAGCGCCAGCCGGTAACCGGCCGCACGTGCCGCCCGCGCCGTGGCCGCCCCGATGCCCGAGGATGCCCCGGTGATCAGCATGACTCTGCCCTGTGCCATCGTGCCTCCCCTTGCTGCGACTGAGATGAGGCAGGTTACCGGAGCCTCCGGGGCATTGCCAAAGCGCGCACCGGCCGCCGGATGGCGAAGGGTGACTGACAGGCCACCGCGCAGCCATTGCAAGACCGTCCGCGGAATCGCGGGCAGAACGCGGGGCTGTCCACTACCCGCACGACCATCTTCATGATGGCAGGAACACTCGATTCCCCCACCCTGGAACCGCCGGCCGCCGACCCCGCTCGACGTCCAGTGCAGCCTCGGTTCCGGACCCGCCCCGGCGCTTGCGCGAGACCCGGCTAGGGCCTGACCAGCGCACCCAGTTGCGCGGCGAAGCCGGACTCGGCACTGGCGGTGAGCAACAGCTTGTCCATCGAGCGCGTCATCGCCACGTACAGCAGCTTGGCGTCGGCGGCCTGCCTGGCTTCGTCGCGCCCGAGCGTGTGCGTGGCGGGGATGACGACCAGCGAGAACTCCAGGCCCTTGCTGCTGTGCATGGTCATCAACTTCACCGAGTCGGCGGCAGGGTCGAAGCGCTGCTTCTCCTTCGGCTCCACAAGGCGCTCCACCGGGATCCCGGCCGCAGCCAGCCGGGTGGCGAGCTGTTTCGCCAGCGCCCGGGATGGACAGCACACGCACATCTCGCGCCAGGCCTGCCCTTCGCTGTTCAGCCGTCGCAGCGTGTGGGCGATGTAAGCTGCTTCCTCATCGAAGGACGCGCACACTCTCAGGTGGGGCCGCGGGCCATGCCTGCCGGCTGCCTGCGGCTCGACGAGCGGCACATGATCCTCGTCGGAATCCTCCGGCGCGAGGTACTCACGGGCGAAGCGGTAGGCGAAGTTCAGGATTTCGTCGGTATTGCGGTAGTTCAGCTTCAGGATGGTCGTGCGTCCCCTGGCCTGTATCCCGACGCTGGACAGGCTGAAATCGATCGCCCGCTCGCGCTTGTAGATGGATTGGGCATCGTCGTACAGGAGCAGCAGAGAGCCTTCGTCCGGGTCGACCATCTGCACGATCAAGCGGAGCCATTCCTCCTCGAAGTCATGGCCCTCGTCAATCATCAGTGCGCCGTACTGACCGCGCGGGATCTGCCCTTTGTCCGTCGCGGCGATGACAGCCGGCACCAGGGCCTCGAGATAATCCGCCGTGCGCGGCAAGGACACGTGGTAGCGCTTCACCTGCTCCCCGCACCAGTCGTGGAAGTGGTACACGTGGACGCGGTCGTTGATGCCCTTCTCCACCATCATGCCTCGCAGCCGAGCCGCCAGCGTGATGTTGAAGCACACGACGAGGATTGGCTTGCTGGTGACTTGTGCCAGGTGCAGGCAGCGATAGCCGAGGATGAGCGTCTTCCCCGAACCGGCCACGCCGTGAATCACCCGGTGACCCGAGCCGAGGCTGCGCGCGAGCTGCTCCTGCTGCATGTCCATCACCCGGACCAGGTCCGGAATCAGGGCATCCGCGCCATCCTCGGCCTCAAGGTCGTCGAAGAGGCCCGCCTGGCCCTCGCCGATGCGGATCTCGGGAAACAGGTGCCAGCGGATGCGGTCAATCTGCGGCAGTGTGAGCACGCCGTTGAAAGTCACGTTGAACATGTTCCACAGGCGCTGCTGGAAGTCCTCCGGATCAGCGGCTTCCGTCATCTCGTCCTTGCAGATGACCTGGTGCCCGGGGAGCACATCCTGCAACTGCGCCGCAAGAAACTGGGCCCGGGTGATGTTTGTGAACACCACCCCGAAACCCCAGGGGAACGCGAGCTTGCCCTTGTGCCGGCCGTCCGTATTGACCAGCTGCGAGTCGGTTTCCAGTTTCTTCAGGAGCTGGTAGGTGCACTGGCGCACCTGCTCCAGCGGATTGCTGACCGTCTTGAGCCCAACGGGCGTAAGCAAGGTAACCGAGGCCCGGTCGATTGTTCGGATTGTATCCAGCTTCCAGTCCTTCACCTCCAGCAGCAGCAGGCCTCGGGCCGGGTGCAGCACAATGAAATCCGGATACCGCTGGCGGCTGCCGACCGGCACTTCGTACCAGCACAGGTAGTCATCCTCCAGGTGGCTTTCCAGGCGGCGGGCAAAGCGCTTTTCGCCGGCCTGCATCCGCCGGAGACAACTGCTGAGTGATGGAATCAGAACGGCCATGCGAGCCCTGCATCCCTGTCGAGCGACTCATCCGGCCCGCTGGCCGGCGAACGGCGACAGACTCATGGATATCAGACCTGGCCCGCGAGCGCCATCCTCGGCGGCTCTTGTATACAAACGTCCCTCGCGGCGGCCCATCATCCGCCGCGCGGACCGGGGCTAGAGATCCGTGTATTTGCGGTTCGAACCACGCGCCTTGTCCACCGGGTACTTGTCGGCATTCAGGGCCAGCTTGGCCCGCACGCAGGCATCCACGTCCACACCAAGATCCTGCGCGAGGTAGGTGAGCAGGATTGCCACATCGGCGAGTTCCTGCTCGATGCGCTCGCGCTTGTCCGCGACGATGGCCGCCACCTGCTCGTCCCGGGCCCATACGAAGTGCTCCAGCAGCTCCGAGGCCTCCACCGACAGGGCCGTGGCCAGCGTGCGGGCGGAATGGAACTGCTCCCAGTCCCGTTCCCGGCGGAACGCCATGATGGCGGCGATGGTTGCATCGGACAGCATCGGGCAGGCACCTCCTCAGTCGGCAAAGCGGTTCTCATTGTGCCAGCGCAGGAAATTGAGGGCGCCCGGTCTCTCTTCTTCTCTCCCCTGCGGGGAAGAAGAGAGACCGGGCGGCAAAACGCCGGGAACCTCTCTGCCTCGCCCCGAAGTTGAAAACGCAGCTTGAGGCGTTGAACCCTATGGCCTCATTGTCAAGGCTTTCGGCGGGGCAGGGCTCCTTCGATCGCCCACGAACTCCGGATTCGGCCCGCCTCAGCTGCAGCAGTCGCCCGCATCCCCGCCCGCGCGGGCGAGCTGCACCGGCGGGCAGGGCTCGGAGCCATACGAGCAGTACACGCAGCAGTGGCCGGGTCGGGGCTTCAGCATGGCGGCGCAGCCCTTGCAGTCGTAGTAGTACTGGCAGGCGTCGGTGGGCATGGTTTCGGTTTCCACGTGGCCGCAGTGCGGGCAGGTAATGGTGGATTCGAGCGTGGTCACGGCGGCCTCCGGCAGGCAAGGGCGTGTGCATGGAGTATGGCGGATGTGCCGGGCTGTGGCGGCCGCCGCGCGCGCCGAACCCGCGCGTTGCCCGGGCCGGCATCCGCCGGCGCATGGATGGTGGCTGCTGGGCGCCTTCGGAGCACCGGCCGCGGCATCAGGGGCTGCCGGAGGACGCCAACCGGACGACAATGCTGAGTGCCGCTAGCGGCGCGCAGGATTGCGCTCGAACGCCTGCCCGATGGCGAACAGCTTCTCGTCATCTCCATGGCGTGCGATGAGCTGTACGGCGATCGGCAGTGCACCGCCGCTGGCGGCCTCGTACCCGACGGGCAGGCCGAGACAGGGCAGGCCGGCGTGCGTCCAGGGGATGTTCATCGACGGATCGCCCGTCCAGGCAAGCCCCCGCGGGGCCGGCCCGGTGGCGGCCGGAAACACCAGTGCATCGATGCCGGCAGCGTCGAACCAGTCATGCATACGCTGCCGGTAGCTCAACATGGATTCGCGACCCTGGGCGATGGCACCCGGATCCAGCGCCCTTCCATGGTCGAACATGGCGAGGGTGGCCGGTCGCAACCGGCTGGCATGGGCAGCGAACAGATCCCGGTACTCTGCCGCGAACTCCGCGCTGGTAAGGGCCTCGTGTATCCGGCGCACGTCGTCCAGGCCGGGCGGGCAGCTCACCGGTGCCATCCGGAATGCATCGCCCGGGGCCGCGTCCAGGAGATCTGCCATGGCGCGCGCCATCGGCGGTTCCAGCCCGGAGATGGTCGCGGGGTCCGCCACCCCAAGCCGGATGTCGCTCGCAGCGCAACGGCCCTCTTGCCAGGCATCCAGGAGACAGCTCGCAACCGCACGGGCACCCGCCACGTCGGTGGCGAACAACCCCACGTGGTCGGCACTGCGCGAGTAGGCAATGACACCGTCCGTCGGCACGCGTCCGTGCGAGCCCTTGAAGCCCACGACCCCGCAGTAAGCTGCGGGGCGGATCACCGAACCCATGGTCTGGGTTCCGAGCGCGAAAGCGCAGATCCCCGCAGCGACAGCAGCCGCGCTGCCGCTCGACGAGCCACCCGGCGTATGGGCAGGGTTATGCGGGTTCGATGTGGCGCCGGGCTCGCGGTAGGCGAACTCCGTGGTCACCGTCTTGCCCAGGACAACCGCACCGGCGTCGATGCACCGGCGCACGGCGGTCGCTTCAGCGCGTTCGAGCAGCGCCGCCGGCAGTGCCGACCCGGCGCGGGTTTCAAAGCCGGAGACGGCAAAGACATCCTTTACACCGAAAGGCAGGCCAGCAAGTGGCGCGCCCGGGTTCGGCAGCGGCAGCGTGTTCAGGCGACCACGTCGACCAGGCTCCGGCAACAAAATCCTGAACGCGGCGTCCGCCGATGCAACTTGATCCAGGTGCGCGTCCAAACGCTCTTTCAGCTGCGTGCTGTCCGAGAAGCGTTCCCGCCATTGCGAGAATGGAGATGGTGCTGGGCAGGCACGCGCCGGGCTCATGGATGACTCACTCGAGGGGCTTGTCGTGCACCGCATCTTGCAGTGGTGGTGGGCTTGCCGCAACTATCCGTATCGGCCAGTATGTTGACCCGCGAACAGGCACCGAAGCTCCGGGGAGGCGTTCGGGATGAGTGTTACCGCTCTTGGCTATATTGGTTTCAACGTCTCGGATCCCGAGGGTTGGGACAGGTTGCTGGGCAACGTGTTCGGGTTGCAGCAGCGCGAGGACAGTGCGCCGGGGCGGCTCTGTTATCGCATCGACGACTGGCATCATCGCATCAGTCTGTACCCGGGCGCGGAGGACTCCCTTGGCTATCTTGGCTGGGAAGTGGCTTCAGAGGCCGGGCTGGAGGCACTAGCGGAATCACTCGCCCTGGATGGCACCGATGTACAGGTGCTTGACCCGGCGGTTTGCGAGGAACGGGCCGTCAAACGGGGTTATACCTTGCGAGGGCCCGATGACGTCCGTCTGGAATTTTTCTTCGGAGGAATCACGGACTGCAACCCGCCGGTGTTTCGTACCGGGGTATCCGGTTTCAACACCGGTGACCTCGGAATGGGCCACGTGGTGATGGTCGCCGCTGATCGCGACGCCCCCTGAAGTGGTACCAGGACAAGCTCGGATTCCTCCTGTCCGATCACATCCACTGGGATGGCATCGAGGCGACGTTCCTGCACTGCAACCCACGGCACCACTCCCTGGCGCTGATCAACGAGGTCCACGGCCTGCGGGGCGGGGACTTCATCCACCTGATGCTCGAAGCACGGAACCTGGACGATGTCGGCCGTGCTTATGACGTGGTGCAGCGCGAGGGGCATCCCGTCGCGTTTACCTACGGTCGGCACACCAATGACCAGACCACCTCCTTCTACGTGTATACGCCCTCAGGCTGGCAGCTGGAGTTCGGCGCCGGCGGTCAACTCATTGATGACACGCACTGGAAGCCCCGGATTTACGACGCACCGAACATCTGGGGCCAGACACCGCAGCCGCCGCCCCATGCCGATTGATCGGGCATTGGCGGTACCGAAAAATTGAACCCCTGAACAGCACTGGAAACCCTATGAGCAGCATCTGGAATCATCTGCAAGGCGTCGAGTTTGCCCAACGGTACTACGACGCCGGTGGCGTACGAACGCGCGTTATCGAAGCCGGCCAGGGCGAGCCGCTCGTGTTTCTGCATGGTACAGGCGGTCACGCCGAAGCCTACCTGAAGAACATTGAAGCGCATGCCCGGCATTTCCGGGTCTACGCCATCGACATGGTCGGGCACGGCTATACCGACGCGCCGGATATCAGCTACGACATGCAATGCTATGTCGACTTCATGAAAGACTTCCTCGATGCGATCGGTGCGGAGCGGGCTTGCATCTCGGGCGAGTCCCTGGGCGCCACGGTTGCATCCTGGTTCGCCATCGCGCATCCGGATCGCGTCTCACGCATCGTAATGAACACGGGGATGATGCTGCCGCCGGATGAGCAGGGCGCGGCGGAACTCAATGAGTTGCTCGAACGCAGCCGCAAGGCGGCCGGCACTCCGGACAAGGAGGCCATCCGGGCGCGGATCCGATGGCTGATGCACCACGAGCACTGGGTGACGGACGAACTTGTCGAAGTACGCTGGCGGATCTACCAGCAACCCGGGCGCGCGGCCGTGATTCGGCGAATCGCCGAGCGCAGCATCGGGGCCTTGCTGGACCCTGCTGAACAGGCACGCTGGTACAACCCCGAACTGCTCAAGCAGATCCCGTGCCCCACCCTGGTCCTGTGGACCCGCCATAATCCCGGCCAGCTGGTGCACCTGGCGGAGACCGGCGCCGCGATGATTCCCGACAGCGAACTTGTCATCCTCGAAGACAGTGCCCATTGGCCGCAGTGGGAGGAAGCGGACGAGTTCAACCGGGTACACCTGGAATTCCTGACGCGGTCCTGAAATACCCCTGAACGACGGGAGTCAATGCCATGAGCGACGTGACCGGGCGGCTGCTGGATGAAACGCAAGCGCATGTGGAGCAGAGCCGGCCAGCCCGGCAGAAGCCCTGGCAAACATGGATTGATGCCGAATGGGGTTTCCGGAACTACTGGTACCCGGCGGCGCTGTCCAGACAGCTGCGGGAGGGAGAGCACAAGGCCATCCGGCTGCTGGGCGAGGAAATTCTGCTCACGCGGCAGAAGGGCCGCATTCACGCCATCGAGGATCGCTGCCCCCATCGGGGAATACGCTTCTCCTCCCGGCCACTGTTCTACACCCAGGAGACGCTCACCTGCTGGTACCACACATGGACGTTTGACCTCGAAGACGGCAGCCTGCGCACCATCCTCAGTTCGCCGGAATCGAAGATGATTGGCAAATGCGGCGTCAGGATTTACCCGGTCGAGGAGCGCAAGGGCATCGTGTTCGTGTTCGTCGGCGATACGGAGCCGCCGCCCCTGTCCCATGATGTCGCCCCCGGCCTGCTCGATGACGATGCGGTTGTCTACTGCGCCGAGCCATACGATATTGCCTCCAACTGGCGCCTTGGCTGCGAGAACGGCTATGACCCGGGGCACCAGTTCATCCATAACTGGTCGCAGATGTGCATCAATGCCGGGATGCACACCTCCTACGGCTACACCTCCACGCGCGCGGACGTACTGGATACGACCCGCTACGTTGAGGAGGAGAACGGCCCGGTCGGTTTTACGCGCCGGGTCGAGAAGACCGAATTCCGCCACGAGGCAGCCATTCCCCTGCGCGACGGAAGCACGAAAAAGCTGCTCCTGCCCCTGGCCCGTGGCAAGTCCGAGGCCGAGCTTGCCGACCTGACCGACATCATCCGGCTGGGCACGGTCGGGCTCTGGATGCCCTGCTCGCTGAAGGTCACGACATTCCCGGTGCCGCAGTGCACCCACTACGAGTTCTACGTGCCCAAGTCCGATACCGAGCACACCTACTTCCAGTTCGGCGTGATTCACACCGATGACGAAGAGGAAGCCGAGCGCTGGCTGGGTGAGGAGGGGCGCGTTCTCTGGGAGGTTCCGGCCGTGGAGGGTTTCACCGTCGATGACGCCTTCGCGCGCGCCGAGATGCAGAAGTTCTATCATGACGAAGACGGCTGGAACCGGGAGAAGCTTTTCCAGCCCGACGTCGAACTGACAATGTGGCGACGATTCGCCAGCAAGCACGCCCGCGGCATTCAGACGCTGGACCACGTGCGCGGAGTGTTCAATCAATGACGAGCGCGAGCAACCCCTACGATGCACTGACTTACGGCGGACGCGACGTAGGCTTTGGAAAACGTCCGGCCATCGCCGTGGTCGATCTGCAACGGGGCTTTACCGAGCCGCGGTTCCCCATGGGCGGGCGCCCGCTCGTTGTGCAGGCTACCGAGAATACCGCCCGCCTGCTCGCGGTGGCGCGCGCCGCGGGAGTGCCGGTCGCGAACTGTGCGATGGCGTTCAAGAACAGTGATGAAATGCCCTACTGGAAGATTCCGGCCATGTACGAGGGCAGTTTCTTCCACGGGCACGACGCGGTGGAGCTGGACCCGCGCATCTACGATCCCGACCATGATCTGAAACTCACGAAAACGGCACCGTCACTTTTTTTCGGAACAACCGCCCACCAGTACTTCACGCGCCACGAGGTGGACACGGTGATTGTTGTCGGGTGCATGACCGCGGGCTGCATCCGGGCATCCGTGATTGACAGCTTCTCCCACGGCTGGCGAACAATCGTACCGGTGGATTGCGTCGGAGACGTAGACACCGGCCCCCACGAGGCCAATCTACTGGACATGGGCCGCCGCTACGCCGACCTGGTGGACCTGGAAACAGTGAGCGCTTATCTGCGAACGCTCGGCAACTGAATTTCCCCTCGCGCTCAAAAATCCTCCGGCCCAAGCGCCGGGTCGTAGTCATTGCCAGTGGGAGACCAGCCTGAAGTGCGCGCCCAGTCCCCGCGTTTCTGGATACCGCGCATGCGCTTGGCGGTCAGCATGCGCCACTGAACAACGATGTAATCCGGCCGGAACAGCCGTTCCCGGTGCCAGAAGTCTTCGTGCTGGTAGACGTGGTGCATCTGCTCACGGCCCCAGGCATCGAAATTGTTGAAGCCCCACTCCTGGCCGTCGCCGACCTTGCCGCCCTGCCCCGAGTCCTTCTTCCAGACCAGCGGCCCCAGATCGGTCCGACAACGCTCGCGGAACTGTTCGGCATCAGCATCGCTGTCGCAGGGCTGGGCGACACAGATGATGTACATATGGTGATCCTCGTCCACCGGCGTATACCACTCGAACTGCATGACGCCGGGAGCCGGGAAATAATCGACTTGCAGGCCACAGGGCATGAAAAGGCCAACTTCGATGTCCCAGTTATCGTGTTGCTCGCCCTCTTTCACATTGGCAGCCGTCACCGGCTGGTTATCGATGCTTGCCTCCCACACATTGATGTCATCGTACTTGACGATGCCCCAAGGCCCTTTGTCTTCATCGACCAGGCTTACCTGGTCGCGTGTGCTGGCGAAGGTCGACAGAGGTACCGGCACCGGGATGACATCAAACATGCCGGCATTGCGATGTGCGTACAGATGGGCCGCGTCGTAGCCATTTTCCGCCGCAAGCCGCCAGTTCCCCAGGTGCTTGTTCCTGGCAATGGGCTGGACGACAAGATTCCCGGTGAGGAACTTCGGTTGCAGATCCTCCTCTACGGGCGGCGGCGGGATGTCCCCGATGAAGACGAAAACGACACCATTGATTTCCTCGACCGGGTAGGTCTGGTGCTTGAGCTTGCCGATGAGCGGGCTGCCTGGCTCGGTCACGATCTGGACCAGCGAGCCATCGCGTACATCGAAGGTGAAGCCATGCAGCCAGCAGGTGAGGGTTGTCTTGCTGAAGCATTCCGGGCGCGAAGTGAAAGCAGCACCGCGGTGCGGGCAGCGGTCCGCAAGCCCGTAGACGCGGCCATCGACCCGCTTGAAGGCGATGCGCTCTCCGCAGATCATCTCCCCGCGGACTTCGTCCTCGGCCAGCTCGGCGCCGAAGAAGGCGGCGTACCAGTGGTTGCGCAAGCCAAGGTCTGCCGAAATGTAACGCTCGTAGGGTTTTTTCTGTTCGATGCGATCAACGGCGACACCGGTTTCGCGTTCCCCCGAAGCGAAAACATCGCCTGTGCTTTGTGCCATTTTCTCCCCCCAGGAGACAAACGTTTTGTGCTGCGAGAATGTACATGGGGCATGGCCCCGCGGCAACCGGGCTTCCCGGCCGGGCCGGCCGGCGTTTCGACTGCTCCGAATCGTATCCATCACTCGACCGCCGAAGTGATGCGCACCGGTCAACCAACGGCGGTCGGCAGATCGCACATGAAGCGGATCGCGACGAGCGGCGGCGGCTTAGTCATTGGCAGGAATGCAAAGGCAGGTTACGGCTCGCCGAATCCGCGGAAGGCTATCGCAGCATGCGCAATGGGCCGGCATGACCGACTCAGCGCATCCAGGCGCGTGCCTGGCATGGGCACTACCGGCGGGCAAGCGCATCATTGCCAGGGACAGCAACCGGGCGTCGGCGGCCGCCGTCAGGCAGGGGCGCCCACATCGAGTATGGCGGATCACACCGGCGGGGCCGGCGGCCGCGCGTTCCATTCCGCGCGCGAGTCCCGGGCGGAATTTGTGGAAGCGTTGGCGATAGCAGGGGTGGACTCGTGCCAGGCGCCGCAGCATCATGGTTCCTTCAATTGGTTCGACTGGTTTTGTGCAGCAGGGGCTTTGCGGCGTCCGCTGTACGCGATGCCCCGCGCTGCATGACTGCGCGCCGCACGAATACCGCCAGACATCGCAGCCGGCGCCTTCGGGCCCGCGGGGCCCCATGAAACCGGGCTTTGAACCAAACGGTTCAGGCCTGGTGGCCCGGCGGGAGGCCCCCGGTAAGGGCTCGCGGTTCCGGCGGCAGGGCCGGTAACGCTCGCACGGTTCGTGCGGCCGGGAGCTGAGGTTCCGGCGCTGTACGGCTTCAGGGGCTGGCGCGGTTGATGGTTTGCAACTGCCGGTCGGCTCATCGCGGAAATGTCGTCGAACAACTCAAGGCGGCGTGGTTCATGGGCTCGCACACGGGCCATGGCGGTTCATCGCCAACACACACGGAGGACAACAATGTTCCTGATACGCCAGACAGGCACCCTCGCGCGCGCATGCGTGGCAGCGACAATCCTGGCTTGCGGGCCGGCGGCCGCCATGCCGGTGGGCAATCTCGTGGGTCTGTACATGTTCGATGATGGCACCGCCCGGGATTCCAGCGGCAATGCCAACCACGGGGTCGTCGGCAGTGCGGTGGGTTTCACGGCGCCCGGCGGCGGCGTCGACGGCGCTGTTGCCGCGGATTTCTCCATTCTCACCACGGGGCCGACGCCAAGCGCCAATGCAGTCAATTCCGTCGTGGTGCCCATCGACATCAACTTCTCGAACATGCCCGAGCTGACCATGGGTGCCTGGGTGCGTCTGGATTCAACGGGCCAGGGCGGGATGGGCAAGGTGTTGTCGCACGACAATGGCGGCTTTGACCGCACGCTCGGCACCGACATCCGTGGCGCGAACAGCGGAACCGGGCATGCCCTGTTCACCGGCGCCTTTGTGCAGGACTCGCCGAGCGACCTGGTGACCCTGGGCGCATGGCAGTTCGTCGCCGCCCGTTACGACGGCGTGACCGCGCGCCTCACGGTGGACGATGCACACGACTCCACGACGGACTTCACGGCTGACAACATCGGCCTCGCCGAGCTGTTCATCGGTGCCAACCCCCATTTCAACGAGGACTTCGACGGGCTCATCGACAACGTGTTCGTCTACAGCCGGGTGCTCTCGGATGCCGAGCTCGAAGAGCTTCGCATCAACGGGGTAACGCCGGTACCGGTTCCCGGTGCGCTGGTCCTGTTTTTCTCCTGCCTTGGCGTGCTGGGGCGGCGCTTGCCGTTCCGGAGCCAAGGCCGGCAGGAAGGAAGGCCAGCCATGCGCGGGGCCATCTGACTCTGGACACAGGCGGGCACAGCGGACGTTGCACGCAACGCCCCACAATGCACAAGCTTGCGGGACCCATTCCCGCAAAACTCCCGCAGGATTCAGGGTGAACCGCCCCGGAATCTCCGGAGACTGTTTCGTGTGAGTCAGGCCACTCTGGCT
>CAYGQN010000030.1:2594-20254 GCA_964351795.1 uncultured Gammaproteobacteria bacterium | reverse complement strand
GCCCGCGCGCGCGGGCCGCGTATGGGCCATGTGGGCGGGCAGGATCAGCTTCGATTCCACCAGCGAGAAGAGCAGCACCGGGATCACGATGAGGGCGATCTGGGCGAATATCTGCCCCCGCGCGCCTGCGATCATCAGCAACGGCGAGAAGGCCACCATGGTGGTCAGCACACCGAAGGTCACCGGCAGGGCGATCTCCTGCGTCCCCCGGATCGCCGCCTCCACGCCGCCGCCGCGCTGGGCATGGGTGTAGATGTTCTCGCCGGTGACGATGGCGTCATCCACCACGATGCCCAGCACGAGGATGAAGGCGAACAGGCTGATGAGGTTGATGGTCACGCCCAGCAACGGCATGACGGCCAGCGCCCCCATGAAGCTGATCGGTATGCCCACGCACACCCACAGCGCCACCGACAGGCGCAGGAACAGGGTCAGCACCACGAAGATGCACAAGCCGCCGAGCCAGGCGCTGTCGAGCAGGGTGGCCAGGCGCAGCCTGACCGAGCGGGAGTTGTCGTCCCACCAGCTCAGGCTCACGCCCGCGGGCATCGCCGACTGGTTCTCCGTCACCCATTCACGCACGATGCGCGCCACGTCGATGGCGCTCTGGCGGCCGACCCGGTACACCTCCACCAGCACCGCGGGCCGGCCATCGAAAATCGCCTGCAGGGTGTTCTCCTCGAAGCCGTCGATCACCGTAGCGACATCGCGCACCTTCAGCAGGGTGCCATCCTCGCGGCGCTGCACGATGATGTCCTCGAAATCCGCCCGGTCGTAGGCCTGGGCCTTGGTGCGCAACAGGATCTCGCCGCCACCGCTGCGGATGGAGCCGGCCGGCAGATCCACCGAGCTGCGCCGCACCGCCTCGACGATGGCGTCGAAGGTCAGGCCGTAGCGATCCAGCGCCTGCTCGGATACCTCGATGGCAATCTCGTAGGGCCGCACCGCCTGCAGCTCGACCTGGGTGATGCCTTCCAGGCGCTCGATATCATCGCGCACCCGCTCGCCGAGCTGGCGCAGATCGCGTTCGGGCATATCGCCGGCAATAGCCACGGTGATGACCTCGCGCCGGTACTCGGCCAGCGCGTACACCGGCCGCTCGGTCTCCACCGGGAAGGTCGGCACCGCATCCACGCGGTTCTTGATGTCATCGAGCATCGCGCGCGGTTCCACGTCGTCCTCCAGTTCCACGCGGACGGTGGCCGAGCCCTGGCCAGCCGTGGCCGCGATCCGCTCGATGCCCTGCAGATCGGCAATGGCCTCCTCGATGCGCAGCACCACGCCCTCCTCGACCTCCTCGGGCGTCGCGCCGCGATAGACCATCGACACGGTCACCACCTGCGGGTCGAAGGCCGGAAAGACCTCCAGCGGGATGTGGCTGGCCAGCGAGCGCAGGCCCAGGAAGATGATGAGGGCCATCAGCAGGTTGGCGGCAACGGCGTTGCGGGCGAACCAGGCAATCATGGCATCAGCCCCGGCGGGGCGGGCGAGCGCCCCGGCCCGGCGCCTGGCCTGCCGGTTTGGGGGGGGACGCGCCCCGCCCGACAGCGCCACCTGTCAACCGGGACCAGGCCAACGACGGCATCGCCGGCATCAGCTGCCGGCCGCCGGCGCCGCCGGCGCGGACAACTCGCCGGCCGCGCCGGCCACCGGCTGGCCCGCCTGTTCGTGCACCTGTACCCGGGTGCCGTTGCTGGCGAAGGGCAGCACCGTCACCACCAGCCGGTCGCCGCTGGCCAGGCCGCGAACCAACAGGTGCTCGTCGTCGCGATGCACCAGTTCCACGGTCTGCAGGCGGATGCGATCCTCCGCGTCCAGCAGCATCACGCGGCCATCCGGACGCAATGCCTGCAGCGGCAGGACGAACACGTCCTCCAGCCGGCGCCCGGCAATCTCGGCGGTCACGAACTGGCCGACGCTGAGCGGCGGGCGCTGCGGATCGCTGCGGTAGGGCGCGTCCACCTGGGCAATCAGGAACCACTGCCGCGTCTGCGTATCCACCGCGCCGTCGCTGCGCACGATGCGCGCCTGCCAGCTGTAGTCGCGCCCGCCCACCGCTGCCGTCAGGCGCACGGGTACCGGCTCATGCGCTTGCCCGCCGAGCACATCGAAATTCAGGAAGGCGAGCTGGTCGGAGGTGATGGGCAGGCGGACCTCCACGTAGTCCACCGCGAAAATCTCGGCCAGCACGCTGCCGCTGTTCACGAACTGCCCGACGTCGGCCTGCAGGCTGCGCACCCGGCCGGTGTAGGGCGCGAGAATGCGGGTGCGCTCGAGATCGATTTGCGCCTGCGACAACCTGGCCTCGGCCGCGGCCAGCGCTGCCCGCGCGCTCGCCAGCTGCGGTTCGCGCCGCACCAGGGCGTCGGGCTCGCCGGGCAGCCCGAGGTTGGCCCAGTCCTGCAGGGCCTGCTCGACACGGGCCTGCTCCTCCGCCAGCGCCTGGCGCGCCTGGGCCGTCTCGGAGCGGGCGATGATCACGGCGTTCTCGTAGTTGCGCGGATCGATCCGCAGCAGTTCATCACCGGCGTGGAACAGCCCGCCGGTACGCAGGCTGTCGGCCAGGTGCACGATACGCCCCGGGACCTCCGGGATCAGTGTGCCGCTGGTCCGCGGCGTGACCGTGCCGCGGCTGGCCAGGCGTACCGGCCAGGTCACGGCCTTGAGGGTCTGCACCTCCACCAGCGGCAGCGCGGCCGCCGGGGGGCGACGCGCCGGCTCCGGGGTGGAGCGCAGCATCAGCATGGCAACCGCACCAGCACCGGCGAGTACCAGCAGCGGCAGCGCGCCCCGCAGCAGCAAACCGGTCAGCCGCCTCATTCGGGCGTGCCTGCGGCCAGGGCACCAATTCCCGCGTCGGGCACGGCCGGCCCGCCGAGCGCGGCATAAAGGTTGACGCGATTCTGCAGGCGCTGGTTCTTCACGCTGATAAGGGCATTCTCGGCCGCGAAGGCCCGGCGCTGTGCCTCCAGCAGGGTGATGATGTCCGCGAGGCCACGCTCGTACTGGCGCAGCGCCAGGGTCTGCGCCTGGGCGGCCTCCGCAGCCGCGCGTGCCAGGGCGGCTTCCTGGTCGGCAAGGAAGCCCTCGGCGTCCAATGCCTGCTCGACCTCCCGCAGGGCCGTCAGCACGGCCCCGGCATAGGTCGCCCGGGCTTCCTCGAGGTTGGCGTCCGCCTCCTCGCGCTGTGCCCGCAAGCGGCCGCTCTGGAACAAGGGCTGCACAGCGCTGCCTGCCAGGGTCCAGAAATGCTGCTCGAGGTTGGTCAGTTCCCGCAGCAGCGTGCTGCTGGTGCCGCCATCGGCGGTGAGGCTGAACTGCGGCAGCCAGTTGCGCCGTGCGGCGACCTCGCGGGCCTGCGAGGCGCGCAGGCGACGTTCAGCGGCACGCAGGTCCGGCCGGCGCGCCAGCAGCTGGGAGGGCACGCCCGCCGGCACCGCCCGTTCCGGCTTGCGCAACTGGATCGGCGTGGCCACCGCCGCCGCCGGGTAACGCCCGGCCAGTACTTCCAGCAGCCGCAGTGAGGCCACCAGGTCACGCCGGCTCTGGGCGAGATCGGCGCGCGCCCCCTCCAGGTTGTTGCGCGCCAGGCGCACGTCCAGGGCCGCGCCGAGGCCACGCCGGTACTGCGCCTCCACGGTGGCCAGGGAGCGCTCGAAACTCGCCACCGTGGCCTCGCCAAGGGCTACCTGCCGCTGCGCGGCAGCGGCGTTGAACCACTCCCGGGCAATGTTCGCCGCCAGCGACAGCCGGGCCGCCTGCAGGTCCCAGCGGGCGGCCTCGACGTCGGCCAGGGCGGCCTCGCTGTCCGCGGCCAGGCGCTGCCAGAGGTCCAGCTCCCAGTTCAACTGGCCACGGATGCTGAACAGGTTGGCCGGGTTGTCGATGAAGCTGACGTCGTTGGCGCCGCTGCGCCGGTTGCGACGGCCGGCGAAATCAGCCTGGACCTGCGGGCCACGGGCGGCATTGGTGATCCCGAAGCGGGCCCTGGCGACGGCGATGCGGGCGGCGCTGGCCCGCAAATCGGGGCTGGCACGCAGGGCCTCGTCCACCAGGGCAGCCAGCGCCGCATCGTCGAAATCGGCGATCCAGCTCGTGGCCGGCGGCTCCGCCTGCGCCACCGGCTGCGCCTGCCAGTCATCGGGCAGCGCCACTGGCGAGGGCGCCAGCGCTTCCGGCACGCGGATACTGCAGCCGCTGAAGACGAGCGCGGCACCGATGATGAACATGCTGGATTTCATTGCCTGCCTGCAGGGGAGATCCTGGCCCGGGTCATGCGGGAGTATGATCCGGTATCGGACCCGCAATCACCAGTGCGGTTACCCACATTTACACGACCCCGGGCCTGTCCGGCCCCAAGGTCAAGGGCGCACCTGTGGTTCGCACACTGCGCGAAAGCGTCACAGACTGACACGGCACGCGTGAGCAGCGCGTGACCCCGCGCCGGCGGCGCCGCGATGCGCGACAATGCCGGCGCCAAGCCGCCCATGGAACCGCTTCCTCTGCATGGACCAGCCAGCCACTGCCCAAAACCCCCGGGACGACCACGAATGAGCGCCTGGGAACCGGACAGCCTGACCGGCACCCTGCGCCGCGGTCGCGGACTGGCGGCCGGCTTTCTCGGTGCGCCGGCCGTGCGCGATGCCCTCGTCCGGCACGGCGGATTCGCCCCCTGGCCCGGCACCGTCAACCTGCACCTGGACGACCACGGGGCGGACCGCCTGGACGCGGCCTTCACGGATCAGGGCAGCCTCCTGCCGGCGCCTCGGCCCGGCCAGTGCACCGCCCGGCTGCTGCCCCTGCGCCTGGCATCGCGCCACTACGCCTGCGCGCTGCGCCCGGACGTGCCCGGTTACGCTGCCGGCCTGCTGGAGATCCTCAGCCCGCTGCCCCTGCGCGAGCGCCTGGCGCTGCGCGAGGGCGGCACGCTGGCCTGGCAGCTGCCGGTGCGGTTGCAGCCGCGCGCCGTGGTGTTCGACCTCGATGGCACGCTGGTGGATTCCCTGGCTGCCTACCAGGCCATCGCCGACCAGGCCGCGGCCGCGCACGGGCTGCGCGTCCCCCCGGAACTGGTGCGCCAGGCACTGAACCTGCATCCGCGCAATTTCTGGGAGGACGTGGTGCCCGCGCAGCAGCCGGACCGGGCGCGGGTCATGCAGGACCTGCACGCCATTGCGATGCGGATCAGCGGCGACATCCTCACCGCACAGGCCCGCCTGTTCGATGCGGCCACCGAGCTGGTGCAGGCCTGCGCGGCAGCCGGCCTCAAGCTCGGCGTGGTCACCAGTTCCGGTGGCCAGGGGATGCGCGCGCTGGCCGACGCCGGGCTCGCAGCGCACTTCGAACACGTGGTGACCGCCCATGATCGCATCGCCCGCAAGCCGGCCCCTGACGGCATCCTGGCCTGCGCGGCCGCGCTGGGCCTGGCGCCGGAGGCCGTGCTGTACGTGGGCGATGCCATTGTCGACGTGCAGGCCGCCCGGGGTGCGGGCGCCAGCGTGGCGGCGGTGGCCTGTGGCGCCGGCAGCGCGGCAGAGCTGGCCACCGAGGGGGTGGACCGCCTGGCGGCCGATCCGGCCGGGCTGCTGGCCCTGCTGCGCAACGAGGGCGTGCTCGCCTAGCCCCGGCCGGGCCGCCGCGTCGCATAGGCGCCTGGCAACTGCCATACCGGGGCAGCCTGCTTCGCTGCCGGAGCGGCCTGAATCAACCCGGCGCCGGAAGCATCGCGGCGGCGCCGCTGGCGGCCCAGGAGGCATGCGCATGGCACACGCGCTTGCCGTTTCCCGGTCGGGCCTTGTCGCGCTCAGGTGGTGAGGCGGCGATAGATGTCCGCAACCTTCACCGGCAGGCGCGCGACGTCGTTGACGAGTGCGTAGTTGGCCGGGCCGTACATGTGCGGCAGATAGTCCCCGGCATCCTGGTCGATGGTGATGCAGAAGGCGTGGATGCCGGCGCGCCGGGCCTCCAGCAGCGCATGCCGGGTGTCCTCGATGCCGTACCGCCCGCGATAGCTGCGATAGTCCTCGGGCTTGCCGTCCGAGAGCGTGATCAGCACGCGCGTGCGCGCCGGCTGCTGCGCCAGGATTCCGCTCAGGTGGCGGATGGCCGCGCCCATACGTGTGTAGCCCTTGGGCCGGATCCCGCTGATGCGGGCACGCACGGTATCGTCGTAGGGCTCATCGAAGGTCTTCACCCGGTAGGTCTCGCAGCGCTTGTGCGTGCGCCCGGAGAAACCGTAGATGGCATGGCGATCCTTCAGCGGCGCCAGCGCCTCGCACAGCAGCACCAGGGCCTCCCGCTCGGCCTCGTTGACCCAGCCCTTGGTGGAGCCGGACATGTCGACCATGAACATCGCTGCCAGCGAGCGCTCGTAGTCACGCAACTGCAGGTAGACCTGGTCCGACAATTCCCGGCCCAGGGCCAGGTCGGCGCGGGCCTCGACCAGTGCATCCACGTCGACATCGTCGCCGAAGCGCTGGCGCCGCTCGACACGCGAGCAGGTGATCAGGGCCTCGAAGCTGCGGCGGATCGACTTCAGCGCACCGGCATGGCGCTCGCGGGTCCGCTGGACGAAATCATCGAACACCGGCTCCACGTCGGATTCGCGCAGCTGGCAGTAATCCAGCCGGAAGCGCCCGCGCGCGTGGTCCCACTCCGGGTAGCGGAACACCCCGGATTCATCGAACAGCGCCTGGTAGCCGGCCGCCATGCCCTCGCCCGGCCCGGCATCGCCATCGGCCCCGTAGCGATTCGGTGCGCTGGCCACCAGGTAATCATCGGGTACCTCGCCGAGGTCCTGGAGGATCTCGGCGATCGCGCCGCGGGCCTCCGCGGGCGGTGCCACCGGCGCGCCATCGAGTTCCAGTTCAACGTGATTGCTGCGCCGGCCGGCCTGGGCGGCGGCCAGGGTGAAGCGACGCCCGGCATTGCGCCAGGCCGGCGCCTGGTCCGGGTCCGGGGCGCTGACCTGGTCCTGCTCCTGCTGCAGCCTGCCCAGGGCGACCTGCAGTCGCAGGCGTTCGCGCGCCAGGCGCGCCCGCAGCACCTCATCGACCCGCTCCGGGCGCATCACGCCTTCATAGCAGGCCGGCGGCGGCAGGCCGATGGCCAGCGCGGCATCGATCCGCTGCAGGCTGTCATGGGCATCAGCGCCCGGCTCGCGCAGCGGCGCCACCAGCGTCTCCCAACCGGCCGGCATCACACCGCGCCCGGCCGCCAGCTGCGCCAGGCGCCGGCCGGCGCCCGGCAGCTCCCGGCTGATGCAGGCGCCCAGGCGCACGTGCTCGAGCGCCGCCCAGGCCGGCACCGCCGCCGGCCCGGCAGCCTGTGCGAGCAGGCCCTCCAGCGCCTGCAGGCGCCAGGTGCCGAACCAGGTCTGGGCCCACAGGTACAGGGCACTCATGTGGTACAGCTGCGCGCAGGCCTCGCGCGATTCGCCGGTATCGATGAGCTCGGGCAGGTACAGCGCGTCGGTGTCGGTCCAGGCCTGCGCATCGGCGCGCAGCTCCAGCGCCCGGCCGCCCAGCCCCAGCACGAACGGGCGCAGCCTGCCGACCACCTGTTCAAAGCCCATGCCGCGGTCGAGCGCGCGGCGACGCGCGGCAAAGGCCTCCAGGTCCTCCACGGCCGCCAGCCCGGCGCCGAGGCCACGCCGATCAAAGGCGTCCATGAACTCGCTCAGCCAGGCCTGGAAGCCGCCATCGTCGAGCACGGCGAGCGCCCGCGCCGCACGGCCGGCGAAGGCAAAGGCCAGCTCGAGATCGGTGTCGGCGATCATGGCCACGGCCTCGAGGACGCGCTGCTGGTCGGGCGCCTCCAGGCGCGCCAGCGCCGTGGCCAGCTCGTCACAGGAGCGGCGCGGCGTGAGGATGGGTCCGAACTGGCGCTGCAATTGCTGCAACAGGCGGGTGCGGATGAAGGTGTTCACCCGCCGACCGGTATCGCCCTCGCTCTCGCCCGCGGCAGCGACCGCGCGACCGACCGGGCGCAGGCCCTCGTGTACGCGCTCGCGCAGGAACCAGCGCGAGTCCCTGGGATCCTCGTCGCTCAAGCCGGCCTCGCGGCAGGAAGTATCCCGGCGTTCATGTGCCCTAGAACACCGCGTCGACGAGTTCGGCGATGGCCACCTGGATATCGGCATCGTCGCACAGGGGCTGGGCGATGGCGGCGATGCAGGCCGCGCGCGGCGCCAGGCCGCGCCCGATGAGCTTGCCGGCATTGACCAGCAGGCGCGTACTGGCGCCCTCGTCCAGGCCACTGCCACGCAGGTTGCGCGTCATGCCGCCCAGGCGCACGAGTTGCCCGGCCAGCGCAGTGCCGATGCCGGTCTCGGCCACGACGATGGCCGTCTCCTCGTCGGGCTGCGGGTAAGTGAACTCCAGCGCCACGAAACGCTGCCTCGTACTCTGCTTGAGATCCTTCAGCACGCTCTGGTAGCCGGGGTTGAAGGACACCGCCAGAGCGAACTCCGGCGCTGCCGAGAACACCTCGCCGAGCTTCTCCACCGGCAGCCGGCGACGCTCGTCGCACAGCGGATGAATGACCACCGTGGTGTCCTTGCGTGCCTCCACCACCTCGTCCAGGTAGCAGATGCAGCCATTGCGCACCGCACGCGTCAGCGGGCCGTCGATCCAGACCGTCTCGCCACCCTTGACCAGGTAACGGCCGACCAGGTCCGAGGCGGTGAGATCATCGTGACAGGAAACCGTGATCATGGGCCGGGCCAGCCGCCAGCTCATGTACTCCATGAAACGCGTCTTGCCGCAGCCGGTAGGCCCTTTCAGCAGGATGGGAAGGCCGTCGGCGAATGCCGCCTCGCAAACGGCGATCTCGTCGGCTACGGGATGGTAGTAGGGCTCTGTGTCGAACCGGTATTCCTCGGTTCGCACCGAATCCGGGCTGGCGTGCATGGCGAAACCGCTTCACTGGGACGGGCCCGCATGGTAACGCATCCGGCCAGCGGGGCCTGCCTCAGCCCCCGTCGCGGGCGTTCGCCTCGCCGCCCGCAAGCGTGTCGACAAGCGTCAGGCGCACAGGCTCGACATCGGCCAGCCGCGCCATGCCGAAATCCAGGAACCACTCCAGCAGGCCCGGGTCACGCCAGCCGTTGCGCAGCTCGCGGTGGAACACCGCTTCGATCTGCTCCTTGGAATAGGCCGGCTTGTAGGGTCGCTCGCTGGCCAGGGCATCGTAGATGTCGGCCAGCTGGAACACGCGCACGACCAGCGGAATCTCCAGGCCGCGGATGCCGTTGGGGTAGCCGCTGCCGTCCCAGCGCTCATGGTGCAGGCCGATGATGGCGCGCACCTGGCTGTCGAGTTCCACCGTCGCGGCAAGGCGCAGGCCGGTGTCGGGATGCGACTGGATGATCCGCCATTCCGAGGCCGTCAGCGAACCGCGCTTGTTCAGGATGCGATTGGGCACGCACAACTTGCCGACATCGTGCAGCCAGGCGCCGGTCTCGAGCACGTCCCGATCGGCCTCGCCCAGACCCAGCAGCCCGGCCAGGTGCCGGCCGATGGCCGCCACCCGGGCGGTATGCTGATCGGTGGCGAGATCCTTGGCGCGCATGAGGCTCACCAGCTGGTCGACTGAATCGATCGCGCTGAAGCGTTCGGGCAGACGCAGGTAGCTGAGCCCGGATTCCTCCGCCGAAGCGGGCATACCTGTTGGCAGGTTCATTGATTGACTCCGCAATACTGGCCTCGGCATTCGAGGCTGATTCCCCAGCCTGCAGCCTCGCACCGAGCGCGCAGGGGATTAATCCGGGAAAACCCCAGAAGGCGGAGGGAGATGCCTGAAACGGCGGCCGCGCGGGGCCGGGCTGTGACGCCGGTCACAAAGCGGCGCAGCGGCCTGCGCCTGTGTGCGCTTACAGGTCGGTGAGACCCTCGCGAATGGCGTACTTGGTAAGCTCCGCCACGGAGTGCAGCTCAAGCTTGTCCATGATGTTCTTGCGGTGGCTTTCGATGGTCTTGATGCTCAGCGACAGCTGCTCGGCAATGGCGGAGGTCGAGTGGCCCTCGGCGATGAGCTGCAGCACCTCCCGCTCGCGCCCCGACAGGCGGCCACTGCGCGGGTCCACGGCATTCTCGCTGCTGCGCTTGAGATAGCTGTCGACCACCACACCGGCCACGCCGGGGCTGAGATACAGGCGGTTTTCCCGCAGCGCCTTGAGCGAGAATGCCAGTTCCTCCATGGCGCAGTCCTTGAGCAGGTAGCCCGACGCACCCACGTCGAGCATCTGGGTCACGAAGCGCCGGTCGGCGTGCATGGACAGCGCCAGGACTTTCACCCCCGGTACCTCGGCCACGATGCGCCGCGTGGCATCGATACCGTTCATCTCCGGCATGCCGATGTCGATGATGACCACGTCGGGCGTGAGCTGCTTGGTGAGTTTCAGCGCGGTGCGACCGTCGGCGGCCTCACCCACCACCTCGATGTCATCCTCCTGCAGCAGCAGGGCCCGCAGGCCGGCGCGCAGTATCTCGTGGTCGTCGGCAATCAGGACTCGCATCTGTGGTCATCCGCATGGCACTGGCAGGGCGACGGATTATTGTCGCATGAACACTACAAGGTATATGGGGGATTCCCCGATTAATTGCAAGGTCTTATCGGGCTCCCCCCGAGGCCACCGTCGCCGGGGGCATTGGAGCCAACTCCGAATCCACGCCGATTTCACTCCGAAAGCAGTACCGCCCGGCCGGGCCCGGCCCGCGATACAGTCACTGTTCCTGCCGCCATCGCGGCATCGCCGCAGCCGGTCTGCCAGGGTCAGTCCCTGTCGTCCCGCACCGCCGCAAAACGCGGGATCATCAGGGTCACCCGCGTGCCCTCGCCGGGGGCGGCCTCCAGCACGAAGCGACCGCCGAGCAGCTCGACCCGGTCGCGGATGCTGACCAGGCCGAAGCCACCCTTGTCCGATGGCACCAGCCGCGCGGGCGGCGAAAAGCCGGCGCCGTCGTCCTCGATGCGCAACTCCAGCCAACCGCCACCCGCGGTGCAGCCCAGCATGATCCGGTGCGCCCGCGCATGCTTGCGGACATTGCTGACCAGTTCCCGGACGATCTGGAAGAGCATCACCTGGGTATCGGTGGGGAGATCATTCATCGCCTCCGCGAGGTTCAGCTCGAAGGCCAGGCCGTCATCGGCGGCCACGCGCTCGAGCAACCATTCCAGCGCGGCGGTAATGCCGAAGTCGTACAGCACCGGCGGGCTGATCTCGAACAGCAGGCCGCGCGAGGCACGGATGGTCGATGACAGCAGCTCGGTCAGTTCATTGAGCTCGGCCATCTGCTGCGGTGGCCAGCTGCCACGGCGCAGTGCACCGACCTTGATCTTGGCCAGGCCGAGATCCTGCACGATGTTGTCGTGCAGCAACGCCGCCAGGTGCTTGCGCTCGCGCTCCTCCGCGAGGCCGAGTTCGGCAACCGCGCGATGCAGCTTGCGCTCGGCGAGCTTGCGCTGGGTGATGTTGACCGCCACACCGAGCAGGCGGTCAATGTCCCCACGCGGGTTTCGCAGGGGCCGCTTGATGGTCTGCACCCAGAGGGGCTCGCCGTTCGCGCCGAAGACCTGCTCCTCGGGCACGAACACCTCCTCGCCGTCTTCGAACACACGGCGATCCTGCTGATGCAGCTGCATGCTCACGCGCCGGTTGCCCCACAGATCATCGTCGGTGTGGCCGATGATTTCGCCGTCCTTCAGGCCAAGCGCGCTCCGCAGCGAGTGGTTCGCCAGCAGGTAACGCGAGCTGCGATCCTTGACGAAGATGAAGGTCGGATTGGCATCGAGCATCTCGCGCAGCAGCGAACGCTCGGCCTCCAGCCGCTCGGCGGCGAGCCGGCGCTCGGTGATGTTGCGCTGGCTGAACACGCGGCCGATGGTTGCACCGTGCAGCAGCAGCGGCTGCGAGTAGGCCTCCAGGATGCGCCCGTCGTTCAGGTACACCGTGTCGGTGGTGGCTTCACCATCGCCGCCGGGCGTGGCATCGAAGCGCTGCACCAGCGGCGCCGGGCTCTGGAAGTGCTCGCGCGTGAGGTCCTCCACCGCCTGCACATGGTTGCCCTCCACGTCGTTTTCCGTCAGCCCCCACAGGCGCAGGAAGTTGTCGTTGAAGTGGGTTATCCGGCCAAGCCGGTCGGTTACCAGGATGGCCTCCTCGGTCGACTCCAGGATGGCCTTGAGCGTAGCCAGGGACTTGCGCAGCTCCTGGTCGCTGCGTTCGCGCGCGGTGATGTCCTTCACCACCGAGGCCACCACGTCCCGGCCATCGACCTGGTAGCGGGCGAGGCTCACCTCCACCGGGAATACGCTGCCGTCGGCCCGCCGGTGCAGGCGGCGCGAGATGCGCATCGCGCCCTGCACCAGTTCCCGGGCCGAGCGATCCGGCTCGGCCGAGAGTTTCATGGCGCTGGTGCCCAGCAGCTCTTCGCGACGGTAGCCGTACACGGCGAGCGCGGCATCGTTGACATCCAGCAGTTCGGTGGACTCGGCATCGACAACGAGTATCGGATCACCGGAGGCATGGAACACGCCACGGTAATTGGCAACGCTGCGATGGTACTGCTGGTCCAGCAGGTGACGCTCCAGTTCCGAGGCGGCACGACCGGCACACAACTCGATGAAACGCTGGGGCATGAGGTCTTCATCGATGTGCTCAGAATCCATCACCACCAGCACACCGAGGCAATTGCCGTCACTGCCATGCAGCGGGGTCCCGAGGAAGCTGTTCACACCCATCTTCCGCAACAGCTCGTCGGCAGGGAAGCGCGCCTGGGCATCACCCTGGTAGAAGCAGGTATCCCCGGTCAGCGCCTGCCCGCAGGGCGAACCCGCGAGCGGGTAGGAGAAGCCCTCCAAGAGGCGGCCCTGGTCGGCGATTGCCAGCGTCCGCAGACGCTCGGGATCCTCCGGATCGGCACTGGCAAGCAGGGCGAATCTCACCCCCAGGGCCTGGCACAGGGCCTGTACCAGCGCGTCGAAAAAGGCCTGGCCGTAACCGGTCGTGCTTTCCGCCACCAGCTGCAGTGCATGGCGCGAGCGCTCCTGCAGGGTGACATCCTGGGTGAAGCCCCAGATCATCTCCACGGCCCCGTCGCGATAGTTGATGTGGCCGCGCTCGGTAACCCAGCGGGTGCCCCCCTGGGCCGTGATGATGCGGTAGCTGGTCTCGTAGTGGGTCTCGCCGGCGACGATGGCGGCGTGGCGCACGGGCTGCGCCAGCGCCCTGTCATCCGGATGCACGATGTCGGCATCCCAGTTCACGCGGCCGGAGGTCATGGCGGTGGTCTTGAGCCCCGCGAGCGCTTCCAGATGACGGGAGACGAACACCGGCCACAGGCCCCACTCCGTGGGCTGCAGGCGGAAGGCCACGCCCGGCAGGTTGTAGATCAGCGAACGCAGGGATTGCTCGCTGGCGCGCAGGGCTTCGCTCTGGCGTCGGTGCTCGGTGATATCCATGGACGCGCCGACCAGACGACGGCGCCCGTCAGGGTCGACAACGCACTGGCCACGCACCGACAGGCAACGCTGATCACCACCGCGCTCCTGCCAGATTTCGCAGGTGCTGACCTCGCCCGGCGTGGCCACGCAATGGTTGATCATGGACTGCAGCGGCAGGCGATCCGACTCACAGGTGGCGGCCATGAAACGTTCCAGTGCGCGCTCGGCAACAGGCGCCGCCACCCACGGGTCGGGCTGACCAAGGAACTCCAGCCGGTCGGCTTCGATGTCGATTTGCCAGCTCCAGAAGCGCGAGGCCAGCTGCGCCAGGCGCAACTGGCGCTCGTTGTCCAGGAGCTTCTCCTGTTGTTGCTTCACCCCGGTGATATCGAGGATCGCGCCGACGATGCTGCGCTCGCTGCCACCGTGCACGATGGCATGGATGCGGACCCATACCGGTTCCCGCGCCCCGGCCCTGACGGGCAGGGCGCATTCGGTCTCGAATTCCTCCTGGCCGTCTTCGCGGCCGAGGCTGGCGTAGGCGGCAAGCACGCGGTCGCGGTCCTGCGGCCGGAGTAACGCGGCAAACGCCTGCATGGTGTCGGCGTGCACTGCCCCGGGCAGGAAGTCAGGCGGCTCCCCGACCAGCACCAGACGGTCAGTGCGCGGGTCGACCTGCCACACTGCCAGGCCCGCGGCGGCACCGGCCATGCGGATGACGGTTTCCTCGCGAGCCTTGCGCTGCTGTGCCTCGCGGCGCTCGGTAACATCGGTGCTGGCGCCGACCAGGCGCACCGGCTCACCACCGGCATCAAGCTCGAAACGGGCCCGGGCCTCGATCCAGTGGATGCTGGCGTCGGGCCAGACCTTGCGATACTCCAGCGTCAGCTCGCGGTCGGGGTGCGACAGGCCCTCGCGGATCAGTTGCTCGCAGCGGGCGTAGTCCTCGGGAAACGACGAGGCGCTGATGTCGTCGGCCTCGAATTCGCGCTGCTCGCCGACCACGTACGGTGGTGCGGCACCGATGAAGCTGACCTTGTCGGTGACCAGGTCGCGCTCCCAGAACCACAGGCCGGCCGCCTGCTGTGCCAGCCGCAGGCGACCCTCGGCCCGCTTGCGCTCGGTGATGTCGAGGCTGGCGCCGACGATGGTCGTGACCTTGCCATCCTCGTCGCGCAGGCCCTGGCCGCGAACCAGCAGCTCGCAAGCACTGCCATCCGGATCATGCGCTCGCACCTCGACGGCCTGGCTCTCGTCCGGATTCAGCCGGGCGCGCGCGATGGCACCTTCGATGGCGGCCTGATCAGCGTCGCTCAGACGCTCGAAGAACTCGGCGACCGCACGCTCCGGATCCTGCGCCCAGGGCGGCAACTGGCCGTGGTTGGTCAGCCGGCCGGACTGGAGATCCAGTGACCAGGTCCAGAAGCGCGCGATCTTCTGCGACAGGCGGATCTGCGCTTCCCGACGGGACTGTTCCCGCTCGCGGCGCCGTTGCTCGGTCAGGTCCAGCGTGGCCCCCACCAGGGTGTGGACACAACCGTCGGCGTCCGCCAGGGCGCGCCCGCGCACCAGTACGTCGAACCAGGCGCCGTCGGCGGCATGCAGGCGCACCTCGATCGACTGGATCCTGCCCGGTTCGGCCGTGGCCGCGGCGATACCATCGCGGATCCGCGTGGCGTCGGCGTCGCCGAGCCGTTCCATGAAGCCGCTCATCGTCCCGAGCCCCGCTGGCTCCCAGGGTGGCGGCTGGCCGAGATAGCGGATATCACCGGTGGCGGTATCGATAAGCCAGCCCCAGAATCGGGCCGTGTCCTGCACCAGGCGCAATTGCTGCTCACCGCCGAGCAATCGCAGTTCCCGCTGCTTGCGCTCGGTGATGTCGGTGCTGCTGCCGATGATCCGGTGGCCCGCGCCGGCGGCGATGGCGCGGCCGCGCGATTCAACCCAGTGCACGCTGCCATCCTGGCCCCGGGAGCGGTACTCGCAGGCGTAGCGATGATCCTCGGAGGTGACCGCGGCCAGCATGGCCTGCCGCTGGCGCTCGCGATCCCCTGGCAGCATGCGCAGGGACATCACGCTCCAGGGCTGCGGCCCCGCCAGCTCGCCCAGCCACGCCGGCGTCTCGCCGAAGTACTCGATGGTGTCGGCCTGCGAGTCCCATTCCCAGACCCATTGCTCGGAGGCGACACAGGCATCCTCGATGCGCGTCTTGGCCTCCAGCGCCGCCAGGTCCGCCTGCCGCCCGGTGGTGATATCCCGGGCGATCCCGATGGTGTGCAGGGCGGTGCCGTCCCGGCGCGTTGTCAGCGCGTGCATCGACAGCCAGCGCATGGAGCCGTCGCCGGCCCTGACGCGCAGCACCGTGGAGGCGTCGGCACCTTCGGCGTCCAGGCTGGAGATGAATGCCTGCACCGCCGGGCGTTCATCCGCTTCCACCAGTTCCAGCAGCGCGGCAACCGTCTCCGGCGCGCCCGCCCGGGCCCCGGCGAACACGTCGAAGTACTCGTCGTCCCAGCGCAGGGTGCCCCCGGCATGGTCCAGCTCCCAGATACCGATGGCCCCGGCCTGCAGGGCCAGTCGCAGGCGCGAACGCGCGGCCTGGGCGTCACGCTCCGAGTGGATGAGATCGGTCACCTCCAGGCTGATGCTGCCCAGACGCGGGCCGGCATGCGTGTGCACCGGGAAACGCGAAGTAACCCAGTGCCGTACCCGGTCGCGGTCGGGAATGGCTTCCGGGCGCACGTCCGGCCGGCCCGAGGCAAGCACCTCGGCATCCGCCGCGTTGATGGCCGCGGCGATGTCCGCCGGCCAGATCGCCTCGGCCCGCTGGCCGAGGATGCTGTCGTCCAGTTCGAACACCCGCTGCATGGCGGCATTGACGAACTGCAGCCGGCCGTCGGCGTCCTTGATGCAGGCCGGCGTCAGGCAATTGTCCATGAAGGAGGCAAACCGGGCGCTCTCGTCGTCGGCCCGCTGGCGGGCCTCGATGAGCGGCGTGACGTCGCGACCGACGGCGAAGAAGGAGGCGGCATCACCGCTCAGGAACGCATTCCACTGCATGTGCAGGCGCAGTTCACCATCGACGACAATGCGGTTGGTGAAATCGCTCAGCGCCTGCTGCGGCGACATGGCGGTAACGGCCGTCCAGGTCCGGCGGCAGTCCTCGGGATGGATGAAGTCGAGGAAGCGCCGCCCGCGAACGGCCTCGGCGTCCAGGCCGAGGAGCCCGCCCAGCGCCGGGTTGATGCGAAGGATACGGCCAGTGGCCGCATCGGCGATGAACGCCGGCGAGGGTGACAGCAGGAAGAACTGCTCGAACATGTCGGGCGTGTAGCCCCGACGGTTCTCCCCCAGCGATGTCGCAGGCCTTGCAGCCATGCGTTACCTCCATTGCCTGCCGGCAGGTCCGGCCCGAAGCTGCCACCGATCACTCAGGATGTGGAGGATCGGCATGGGCGTAAATCCTCCAAACCCTTAACGTTGGTGGAATTTATCCGCATTCGGGCAATCCCCCTGGCAGCGGACCCGGCGGCCGGCCAGCCCGGCGCCCTCGCGCCGTGGCAGGTATTCGTGGAGCAGCAGGGCCATCAGGACCACCGCCGTTCCGGCCCAGATCCGGGGCCCGACCACCTCGTCGTTCAGGACATTCCCCAGCACCACTGCCAGCACCGGCGCAAGCATGCCTATCAGTGACACCTGCGTCGCGCGGACGTGGCGCAATACATAGTACAGGAGGGTGAACACCACGGCGGTGCCGAAAATGCCCACGTATACGATGGCCAGCAGTGCCCGGCCGTCGGGCGCAGTGGCCACGGGGGCGCCTGCCAGCCACCAGCTCAGCGCATACGCCGGCAGAGCGATGCCCACGGCCATCAGCGTGACCGCGAACGGCGGCACGTCGGCGCCGATGCGCTTGATGCCCACGGAAGTGAAACTGCTGATCACCACGCCGGTGAGCATGGCCGCCAGGCCCTGCACCGCCTGCGGGCCGACGGCGACGGCCTCGCCGAAGATCAGCGCCATCCCCCCCAGGCCGAGGGCCAGCCCCGCCAGGCGTCGGGGGCCGAGCGCCCGTTCGCCAAGCAGCAGCCGTGACAGCACTGCCGTGACGAACGGCGACACGCCCCAGACGAGTCCCAGCCAGCCCGAGGGGACGAACTGCGCGCCCCAGAAAATGGCAACGAAAGTGTAGAAATTCACTGCCGCCAGCCCATAGG
>CAYGQN010000030.1:0-2584 GCA_964351795.1 uncultured Gammaproteobacteria bacterium | reverse complement strand
CCAGCGCCGCGGACGAACACGGAACGGGTGTGCGCCGCAGCAGCCACCACAACACGAGCACTGGCAGGGCGATACTGAACCGCAGGACGGATGCGTACTCGTAGCCGAAGCCCATGACCGCCCATTTCACGGCCAGCGGCACAGTCGACCAGATCAGCACCAGGCAGCCGTAACCGGCGGCAACGGGCAGGGACATGCACCCTCCGGGCAGGGATGTTGGCGGCGCGCATCATAGGGGATCCCGTTCCAGCGCGCCCGCCGCAGCCCCCGGCACCCGATCCGCTTCTCGCAACCTTATGTAATAAAAGATTTTTTCCCTGGGCCTGACGAAAATATGGCAAGCAATTGTTACAGAGCAGACAAATTCGCTTTTGCTCCCTACAATGTGCTGCCCTGCAACATTGGAGCGTCCTGAATGACCGACAAGGCCACTCTCAACTTCGACGGCAAGGATTACGACCTGCCGCTGATTGTTGGAACCGAGAATGAGGTCGGCATCGACATCAGCCAGCTGCGCGCGCAGACCGGCGCTGTCACGCTCGACAGCGGCTACGGCAACACCGGTGCCTGCAAGAGCGACATCACCTACATCGATGGCGAGGCGGGCATCCTGCGCTATCGCGGCTATGGCATCGAAGACCTCGCCAGCCACGCCAGCTTCATAGAGACGGCCTTCCTGCTCGTGTTCGGCGAGCTGCCGACGGTCAGCGAAATCGAGGAGTTCCGCAAGCAGCTCGGTGGACACCAGTTCATCCACGAGGACATGCTGCACGCCTTCGACGGCTTTCCCTCCAATGCACCGCCGATGGCCATCCTGTCGGCCATGATCAACGCGCTGGGTTGCTACCAGCCGGTGTTCATGGAGGCCGAGGACGACGGCCATTTCATCGAGCAGTCCGCACGCCTGATGAGCAAGGTGCGCACCATCGCCGCGGCGAGCTATCGCAAGTCCATCGGCCGGCCGATCAACTACCCGCGCCAGGACCTGCGTTACACGGCCAATTTCCTGCACATGATGTTCAGCCTGCCGCACAAGCCCTACGAGCCGCCGGAACCGGTGGTCGAGGCCCTGGACAAGCTGCTCATCCTGCACGCCGACCACGAGCAGAACTGCTCCACCTCGACGGTGCGCATGGTCGGCTCGGCCCAGACCAGCCTGTACGCCAGTGTTGCCGCCGGTGTGCTGGCACTGTGGGGGCCGCTGCACGGGGGCGCCAATGTCGCGGTCATCAAGATGCTGGACGAGCTGCAGGCAAGCGGGGAGTCGCTGGACAGCTTCATCGACCGGGTGAAGCAGGGCGACGCCACGGCGCGGCTGATGGGCTTCGGGCACCGCGTGTACAAGAACTTCGACCCGCGCGCCAAGATCATCAAGAGCGCCTGCGACGACGTGCTCAACACCCTCGGCATCCACGACCCGATGCTGGAGCTGGCCATGCAACTGGAAGAGCGGGCCCTGCAGGACGATTACTTCGTCGAGCGCAAGCTCTACCCGAACGTGGACTACTACAGCGGTATCATCATGCGGGCCATCGGGATCCCCTCGGACATGTTCACCGTCATGTTCGCCATCGGTCGCCTGCCGGGCTGGATCGCCCACTGGCGCGAGGTGCGCACCAACCCGAAATCACGCATTGATCGGCCGCGCCAGATCTACACCGGCTACAATCTGAGGGAGTACGTCCCCATCAACAAACGCTGAGGTGGCCATGAAGATCACGTTCGACATCGAGTGCACGGCCAAGGAGGCCCGGCAGTTCCTGGGCCTTCCGGATGTCGAACCCCTGCAGCAGGAGATGATGGACAAGATCCGCGAGCAGATGCTGGCCGGCGCGGCCGGTTTCGACCCGGCCAGCCTGATGCGCCCGTTCATGCCCGAGCACCTGCAGTCCATGGAGGCCATGCAGCGGGCGTTCTGGGAGAATTTCACCGGCAACAGCGGCAGCGGCAAGCGCGACAAGGGCTGAGCCCGCCCTCAGGCGCCCCGCACCAGCGCGTGGCGCTGGTAGTGCGCCGCGAGGCCCGGAAACACGGTCTCCCGCAGTGCGCTGCCCGGCACCGCGAGGTGCTGCTCCAGTACCCCGGCGAGGATGGCCCGGGTATCGATGGTCGGGCGCAGGTCCCTGCCCTCGTACAGGGCCCGCCGGTCAAGCCCGGGCCAGTCCGCCAGCACCCGCGGGCCGGCCACGGCCCCACCGACCAGCACCATGGCCGCGGCGGTGCCATGATCGCTGCCGCCGGTGCCGTTTACCGCCACCGTTCGGCCGAACTCCGTCACCAACGCAATCACCGTATGTCGCCAGGCCTGCCCTGCCGCGGTCCGGCAGGCATCCAGCGCAGCATCCAGCGCGGCAAGCCGCTGTGCCAGGACGCCGCTTCCCCCGCCCTGGCGGGCATGGGTATCCCAGCCATTGTCATCCAGCACGTGCACGCGTGGCCCGCGGCCGGCGGCAATCAATCGCCCGGCCGCCGCCCCGGCCTGCGCTAGGCCCTGGCCGACCCCGGGCCTGCGGGGCATGCCCGTCCCGCCGACCGCGGCGCGCATCCGGCGCGCTTCGGCAATGGCCGGTCCGAGCCGCGGGTC
>CAYGQN010000029.1:18254-20575 GCA_964351795.1 uncultured Gammaproteobacteria bacterium | reverse complement strand
ACTTCCGCGCGATGGGCGGGGCGCGCGTGGCGGCGGTGCGCGGCGATGGGGGGGGTGCGCTGGGCGTGCTCGAGCGGTGGTGGGGGGTTCTGGCCGACGGCGGCTGGGCACGGCCGCTGGCCGCCACCACCGCCTTGCTCGCGGTCACCGCGGCGCGCGAAGGTGAGCAGGCCACCGCGCAACGCTACCTGCTGCAGGCGCTGGCCCAGGCGCCGGTGGCGGCCTGCCAGCGCAGCTTCCTCGATGAGGGTCCGGCCCTGCAGGCGCTGCTCGCGGCAGTGCCGGACGGGCACTGCGAAGGCCTGGCGCGCCTGCGCGCAGCTGCGTCCCGGGAGCCCGCCGGGCCCGGGGCGGAAAGTTTGCCGGCGACCGGGGGCGAGCCTCTGCTCAAGACCCGCGAGAGGGAAATCCTGGCACTCGCCGCCGAGGAACGCAGCAACCGGGAGATCGCCGCCCGCCTGGCGCTGTCGGAGAACACGGTCAAGTGGCACTGGCAGCAGATCTTCGCCCGGCTCGGCGTCCGCCGCGGCTGATTGGCGTTGCGCGGTGCCGGCGTGCTCGGTCTGCTGCACTTAATCTGGGGCGCTGATGAAAGCGGTGCTGCAGCGCCACCACCCCAAATGATGGTGAAGGTCGGCGGGGGCTTCGCTAGTGTGGTCGCCGTGGCCGTGCGTACTCGAGGCGGCCGTACGACATCCGTACCGAAGGGGGGAAGCATGAGCGAGCAAGCAAAATACCTGGTGAACTGCTGGTACGTGGCCGCGCTATCCAGCGAGGTCGATGCCGGCGGCCTGTTCCAGCGCCGCATCCTGGGCACGTCGGTGCTCATCTACCGGCTGCAGTCCGGCCAGCCGGTGGCCTTGCAGGATCGCTGCCCGCACCGCTTTGCGCCGCTGTCGCGGGGGATCCGCCACGGCGACGAGGTGATCTGCCAGTACCACGGCCTGCGCTTCGATGGCGGCGGCCGCTGCGTTCACAGCCCGCACGGCGACGGCAGCATCCCCAGGGCCGCACAGGTGCGCAGCTTCCCGCTGGTGGAGCGTGATGGCTTCCTGTGGATCTGGCCCGGCAACCCGGCCCTGGCGGATCCGGCGCGCATCATGGACTGCGCCGTGCTCAGCCGGAACCCGCCGGCCTCGGTCGCCCATACCTACATGCACAACGCGGTGAACTACGAACTGCTGGCCGACAACATCATGGACCTGACCCACATCGATCACCTGCACGGGCCGCTGATCAACACGCGCGGCAAGCTCAGCCCGCTGATCCCGAAGGTCAGCGAGGAAAGCGATGGGATCCGCATCCGCTGGGACTGGCAGGCCGACCCGGCCATGCTGCTGCTGGCCACCCACCTGGCGGAACCCGAAGCACCCGCCCGGCAGTTCTTCGAGGTGAAGTGGCATGCCCCGGCCAACATGCGCCTGAACGTGGGCGCGCTGCAGGCCGGCGAGGACTATCACAGCGATGGTGTGGTGCTGTACGACTTCCACATCATGACGCCGGAGAGCGACACCACCACGCATTATTTCTTCGCCTCCACGCGCAACTACAGGATGGACGACGCCGAGTACAACGCGGCCAAGATGCAGGGCATGATCGAGGCCTTCACCACCGAGGACAAACCGCTCATCGAGGCCCAGCAACAGGAGATGCAGACCACCGACCTGTGGTCCCTGCAACCGGTGCTGCTGTCCAGTGACGCCGGCGCGGTGCGGGTGCGGCGGCGTCTGCGCGCGCTGATCGAGGCCGAGCAGCAGGTCTGCGCCGCCTGAACCGCCGCCTGCCCTGTCGCAGGGGCGCGGGCCTTGCCGGCGGGAGCGGGCATGGCCGCGCCGCTTCCGGATAGCCCCGGCGCGCCGATGGCCGCACACTGGGGCGGCCCGTCGGGGGCAGCCACAGCGGAGCAGTCCAGGATGAAAGAGGTCAACCGGGAAGCCGGCATTGCGGCCCTGCGCGAGGGCCTGGACACGGGCGCAACGACAGCCGCAGGGCTGGTGGAGGCGGCACTGGATCGCGCCGCCGCCCTGGCCGGGCTGAACCTGTTCACCGGCCTGTGCGCGGACGGCGCCCGCGCGGCGGCCGCGCAGCACGATGCCGGTCGCGGACCAGCCGGGCCGCTGGCCGGGATCCCGGTGGTCATCAAGGACAACATCAACACCGCCGGGGCAATCACCAGCGCCGGCTGCAGTGGCCTTGCCAACGGCACCCCCGCCGTGGATGCACCGGTGGTCACGCGCCTGAAGCAGGCCGGCGCCATCGTGCTCGGCAAGACCAACATGCACGAACTCGCCTTCGGCATCACCAGCAACAACCCGCACTAC
>CAYGQN010000029.1:0-18244 GCA_964351795.1 uncultured Gammaproteobacteria bacterium | reverse complement strand
ATGCTGAAGGGCCCGGGTGTATCCCGGGCCCTTCAGCATGAACGTGGCCGACGCCGCGCTGCTGGACGCGATCTGCGCCGCCGATGCCACGCCGCTGCCCGCACTGGCCGCCAGCGGGCTCCGCCTGGGCGTACCCCGTGCCGGGTACTACGAGAACCTGGATGCCGATCTGGCCGCTGTCGCCGAGGCCGGCCTGGCGCGGCTGGAGGCGGCCGGGGTGACGCTGGTGCCGGTGGACATGGCCGCGACCATGACGCTGTCGCAGCAGGTGGGCTTCCCGGTGGCCTTCTACGAGGTCCTGCGGGACCTGGGCTACTACCTTGCCCGCTACCGGCCGGAGGTCAGCCTGCGGGCGGTCATCGACGCCGTCGCCACGCCCGGCCTGGGGGAGATGCTCGCCGCCCAGCTGGGCGAGGAGGCCATTCCCCTCAGCCTGTACCACGAAGCCATCGTGCAGGCCCGCCCGGCATTGCAGCGCCTGTATGTCGAGTGCTTCGCGGCCAGCGGCGTGGACGCCCTGATCCTGCCGACGACGCCCTTGCCGGCGGCGCTCATCGGCGAGGAGGAGACCGTGTTGCTGAACGGTCAGCCGGTGCCGACTTTCCAGACCTTCATCCGCAATACCGATCCGGCCTCCAATGCAGGTCAGCCCGCCATCAGCCTGCCCTGTGGCATGACCGGGGGCGGTCTGCCGGTGGGCATGGAGCTGGTCGGCCCGGCCGGCGGGGATCGGCGGCTGCTGGCCGTGGCCGCGGCCGTGGAGTCGGTCTGGGGGGTGTTCGCAACGGCGGCCTGAACCGCGGCGGATCCCGTGCTCAGTCGAGCGCGAGCCTGGGTTTGAGCCAGTCTCCGATCCGCCCGATGGCCTCGTCGGCCTCGGGCACATTGCCGGCAGCCAGCTGGAACACGTGCTGCATGTCCGGAAAGATGTCCAGACGCCATTCCACGCCCGCCGTGTCTGCCTTGTCGGCCACTGCGCGGGCGTCGTCCAGCAGCACTTCCTCGTCACCCACTTGAATGTAAATCGCCGGCAGGCCGGCGAAGTCGCCATCCACGGGGGAGGCGTAGGGGTCCGGCTGCTGCCCCTGCAGAAAGGCCGCGGCCATGCCCGTCAGCCCCTGTTCGCTGACCAGGTAGTCCACCGCCGCCCGGGTCTGCATGGACGCCCCGCGCAGTTGCATGTCGGCCCAGGGGGAGATCGGCACGCAGGCCGCCGGCAGGGCGGTGCGCTCATCGCGCAGCTTCAGCAGGGTGGCCAGCGCCAGACCGCCACCGGCCGAATCCCCGGCGATGGCCATGCGCTTGGGGTCGATATCCTGCCGCAGCAGCCAGCGGTAGGCCGCGGCGGCATCGTTGACGGCGGCCGGGTGCGGGTGTTCCGGTGCCAGGCGATAGTCCACGCTGAGCGCGCGGCAACCGATGACGCTGGCCAGGTGGCCGACAAAACGCCGGTGCGAGGCCGCCGAGCAGAGGATGTAGCCCCCGCCATGCAGGTACACGAGCACCGCATCGCTGTCGGCGCCCGCGGGCGTGATCCACTCGCAGGGCACGCCGCCGGCATCCACCGGCTCGACGCTGATCCCGGCCGGCTCGCTGGCCAGTTCGACGAAACGCTCGCCCAGCGCCCGCATGTCCGCCAGTGAGGTCGCCGGCTGCGCCAGCGCTTCATCGCGGAAGCGGCGAAACGTCTCCTTCAGTGCCTGTGCCTGTTGCGTGGTCATGCGTGTTCCCCTTGTCCGCCCGCCTGGTGTCGCCCCAGCATACTGGCCATGCAGGTGCGCACGGTAGTGCCCCCTGCCTCGCGGGCTACAATGGCCGTTCACCGTGCCAGCGGAGCAGGAATGGACGTCGTCAACCAGTTGATCAACGAGTTCTCCGGCCAGTCGAGGATCCGGGCCGGTTCGCTCATCATCACCGTCTACGGTGATGCCATCGCACCGCGTGGCGGCGGTATCTGGCTGGGCTCGTTGATCGATATCCTCGGCCACCTCGGCGTGAACCAGCGCCTGGTGCGCACCTCCGTATTCAGGCTCGTCCGTGATCGCTGGCTGGTGGCCCGGCAGGTCGGCCGGCGCAGCTTCTATTCGCTCACCGAAAGCGGCCGGCGCGAGTTCGAGACCGCCTCCCGGCGTATCTATTCCGGCCCGCGCGACGACTGGCAGGACAACTGGTGTGTGCTCCTGATCGGCGCCATGGACGCGCGGCCACGCGAAGCCCTGGCGCGGGCCCTGAAATGGCAGGGTTTCGGCGTGCTGGCGCCGGCGGTGCTGGCGCATCCGCAACCGGACCGCGAAGTACTGCACGCGCTGCTGGAGGAACATGACGTTGACGAGGTGGTCATCACGCTGCAGGCCCGCACCGGCGATCTGCCCATGGCCCGCCAGCCGCAGCAACTGCGCAGCATCGGCTGGGACCTGTCCGAACCGGCGGCCAGTTACGAGCAGTTCCTGGAGCGCTACCGGCCGGTGTTCGCGGCCGTCCGCCGGCGCCTGCCGGGCGAGCGCGAAGCCTTCCTGGTACGGACACTGCTGATCCACGAGTATCGCCGCGTGCTGCTGCGTGATCCCCGGCTGCCGGCGGCACTGCTGCCGGCCGACTGGCCCGGGCTGGCCGCCTACGCGCTGTGCCGCAATCTCTACCGCCTGCTGTGGGAGCCGGCCGAGCACTGGCTGAGTACGCACATGGAAACCGCCGAGGGCCCGCTGCCGGCACCGGCACCGTATTTCCATGCCCGCTTCGGCGGCCTGCACACGGACTGAGTCGGCCACGGGGCCGGCCCGGTCGTTGGCGTCACGGCTGGCCCGAAGCCGCGGCCAGCACACCCGGACCGGGTCGATGATGACACGCAGCACAACGCCGCAGCGGGCCGGCGGGCCGGCCCTCGGCCGCCAGTTCGACATGGCAGCCGCGGCACAGCGTGTGAAACATGACCTGCATGTCGGCGGCAATCGCCGGGTCCTGCTTGTGGCACAGGTAACAGGTACCGGTGCCGGTACGGTCGGTGAAGTTGTGATGGCAGTCCACGCAACGGACGCTGCGATGATCGGCATGCTCGAACGCCACGGGGAGCATCGGCGCGGCGCGCTGCAGCCCCGGCCGCCAGAGCATCACGGCCACTGCCAGCAGTGCCAGCCCGGCGAGCAACAGCGGCCAGCCACGGCGCCCGGGCATCTCAGGCCACCGGGGCCGGACTGGGGGCCGTGGGCCAGGGCAGTGTGAACAACAGGCTGGCCAGCAGGCCTGCCAGCATCGCCAGCAACACGAACCACAGCAGGCGCCGGCGGCGCAGCGCGCGCGAGGGCAGCGCCCGGCCTGTCCGGATGGGCGGCGGCCGCGGCAGGCCACGGCGGCCATCGAGCAGCAGTCGCAGGGACACGACCGTGGGTGCCGCGAACAGCAAGCCCAGCAGCACCAGGCCGAGCAGGCCGCGCAGGTAATGCCCGCTGTCCACGATGTGCCAGCCGGTCAGCAGCAACACCAGCACCGACACGGCGGCGTGATCCTCGCGCCAGCAGCCCTGGCGCAGGTACAGGCGATGCCTGGCCAGCGCCGTTGCAATGAGGCCCAGCAGCAGCGCCGCGGCCAGCAGCGCCGCCAGCATGCCGGCCGGGGCGGTCGGCTTGAGGTAGGCAAGGCTGACCGGCTCCAGTACCAGCAGCCCCAGGGCATGGACGAGCACCAGCGCCACCAGGGCATAGCCCAGCCAGCGATGCAGGCGGTTGGCCTGCAGGCTGGCATGCGGATCGGCACTGGCATGGCGGCTGTAGCGGGCTGTTATCAACGGCAGCAGCGCCATGATCGCCGCGGCCAGGTAGCCCAACGCCATGAGCCAGTCCCAGGCCGGGGCGATCCGCGGTGCGCGGACCAGGCCGTTGACCACCGCCAGCGGTACCAGCAGGGCCGCCACCAGCAGCAGCGCCAGCACCCGGGCGGTCAGCACCTCGTCGCCGCCGTGCTGCGGGTCGCGCCGGTCCGGCATCCGGCCCGGGCACCGTTGGCGACCGGACCGGCGTGGCCGGCCTGGCCATGCGCGCATGCTGTCCGGGTGGTGCTCTTGGTCTCGGCGCATCGCATTGGGCGGGGATGATAGCCGGGCCGCAGCGGGGCCGCCATGTTGGCCCGCGGTCGGCAGGGCTCCGCGCCTTGTGCGATCATCAAGCCATGCGCATGCCCGTTCCAGCATCATGATTGGCCAGCCGGATGGCCCCGCTGCCATGCCGGCGGCGGCCGCGGCGGTGCTGTTGTGCCGCCAGTCCGCCAGCGGCCTGGAGCTGTACCTGGTCCGTCGACACAGCCGCTCGGCCTTCATGCCCGACCAGTACGTGTTCCCGGGCGGGCGGGTGGATGTCGGGGAATCCCCGCGCGCCGCGGCTGTGCGCGAGCTGTTCGAGGAGGCCGGGGTATTGCTGGGGAGCGAGGCTTGCGCGGCTTCGCAACTGGCGCCGTGGCGGCGTGCGTTGCTGGCCGGCGAAGCCGGAATCCCGGACTTCCTCGGCAGCGCCGGCGCGGCCGCTGTGCTGCAATCGCTGCCGGCCTGGGGCCGCTGGCTCACGCCCTCGACCATGACACGGCGTTTCGACACGCGCTTCTACATTGCCGAACTGCCGGAAGGCCAGGAAGCCGATTTCGCCACCGGCGAGACCAGCGATGGCGTCTGGGTGAGTCCGGCCGCGGCCATCGCCCGCCATGCCGCCGGCACGCTGCCTTTGCCCGTGCCGCAGCTCAATGCCTTCCTGTGCCTGGAACAGCGCGGACTGCGCAGCGTCGAGGAGCTGCAGGCCGCGGCGAAGGCACTGACCGGTTGCGAGGAGATCGTCATGCCTCGCCCGGCCAGGCTGGGCGAGGCGCTGCTGTCGCTGATGCCCTGGGATCCGGAGTATTTCAGCGCCGGTGAGGGCGAAGCCCTGGCCCTGGGGGGCAAGCATCACCTGGCTATCGGGCCCTCGCGTTTCCAGCGGGCCGGCCAGGTCTGGCGTTACTGACAGCCCCGCCAGGGCGGGCGATGCCCTCCCGGGGCACTGTCATTGCACGGCCCGGGAGCCCGGCCACGTCCGCGGTGCGCCGCCGGCGCACGTTCGGCCAGAGCCCTGCCCGCGCTCAGCCGAGCGCGTGGTAGCGATACACGCCGGCCACCAGTTCCCGCCTCACACTGCCCTCGAACATCAGGTAGTTCAGGTGCGCCACCGCTTCCCCCATTGCCAGCATCAGGTCCAGGGGTGCCCGCACGTACGGGAACAGCGATGCGCAGACCTCGTTGGCCGTGATCGGATCCGCGCACAGCGTGACGGTCTGCTCCAGGGTGCGTTCGTGGTGCTGCTGCAACTGGCGCGCGCGACGCGGGGCGTCGACGAACACGCGTCCGTGCGAGGGCAGCACCAGGGCGGTCTTGTCCAGCGCCCCGAACAGGTCCATGGAGGCCAGGAAGTCCTGCAGCGGATTCTCGTCGGGATCACGCGGGAACACGCTGACGTTGGTGGTGATGGTCGGCAACAGCTGATCTCCGGTGATGGCCAGGCCGGCCGCCGGGTTGAACAGGCACAGGTGACCGGGGCTGTGGCCGCTGGTCATCCGCACGTTCCAACGCTGCCCGCCGATGCTCAGATGCTCACCCTCGTGCAGCGCCTTCGCATGACGTGGCAGATCATCGATGAGGCGGTTGTAGCCGTGGCCCTCGCACACGGTCAGCAGGGCATCATCGGCCTCCAGGCCGTACTGGCGGTACACGCGCGCGGCGCGGTCCACATTGGCGGCCGCGCCCCCGTCGTAGATGTACATGGCTTCGGTGAGTTCACTCGGATGCATCCACACCTCGGCGTTGTTGGCACGGGCCAGCCACTCGGCCATGCCGATGTGATCGGGGTGGTGATGCGTGATGATGATGCGGTGGATGGGTCGCCCGCCAAGGAAAGTGGCCGGGGCATCCTCCCAGATGGCGCGTGTCTGCTCGGTTGCGCAGCCGGTATCCACCAGCGCCCAGCCGTCACCGTCTTCCAGCAGCCACACGTTGATGTGGTCCAGGGCGAAGGGCAGGGGCAGGCGCAGCCAGTACACGCCGGCGGCGATGTGCATCGGTTCTGCCGGCAGCGGCGCCGCGGCGAAGGGGTAGTGCAGCTGTTCGGTCCTGCGGGGGCTGTGGTGGCCGGGCACGTGCGGCTCCGTCATCGGGACGTCTCATTCTGCCAGAAAACCGGCCCCGGCACGCCGCCGTGATGGTTCTGACGTCGATCAACGCGGCGCTGACGGTGGCCATCGACAATGCGGTATCCGCCAGCCGGTGAACCCCAGGCCAGACAAGGAGCCCCCCTCATGCAGTCATCCAAACGTTCCATTGCCGCTGCCATCGCATTGGCCATGCTGTTGCTGCTGCCTGCCGTTGCCAGCCTCGCGGCCGGGGAGTGCGGCATGTGCGCAAAGCCCATCACCGGGGCCAGCAATGTTTTCGAGATTACCGACGAGCGGGGCTGGAGCCAGCGCTTCGGTTGCCCGGGCTGCGGCCTGTCGACGCTGTCAACGCTCGGGGTGGACAGTCGTCACAGCATCAGCGTGCAGGACTTCCTCAGCCGCCGGATGGTAAACGCCCTCGAGGCGAGCTACGTGCGCGGGGCTTCCGTGGGGTATTGCTGCCAGCCCAGCTGGCTGGCCTTCGAGAAGGCCGAGGATGCGCGCAAATTCGCCCGGGGCTTCGGCGGCGAAGTGCTCGACTTCGACGCCGCGCTGGAGCAGGCCGCGCGCGATCACGGCGCGGGCCATTCGCACTGAGCCCGGCCCGGGCGCCGGCTACAGGCTCAGCGAGCCGAGGCTGGCGCCGCCGCAGACAAACCATGTCTGGCCGGTGATGAAGCTGCTGGCCGGCTCGGCCAGGAAGTTCACCACGCGGGAGATGTCCTCCGGCCGGCCGATGCGTTTCACCGGCACACTGTCGGCGATTTTCTGCTCGCGCGGATCCCCCTCTGGCACGGCGGAGCGGAACTGGTCGGTGATGACCGGCCCGGGCGCGATGGCGTTGACGGTGATGCCGCTCGGGCCAAGCTCCAGCGCCCAGGTCCGCATCATGCCCACCTGGGCGGCCTTGGTGGCCGAGTAGGACGTGCGGGTCTGCAGGCCGAGCACCGCCCGCGAGGAAATGGTGATGATGCGCCCGAAGCCGGCCTGCTTCATCTTCGGCAGGAAGGCCTGGGCCAGGGCGATCAGTGATTCCACGTGCAGGCGCGACAGGAAGGCGTAGTCCTCGTGGCGCACCTCGCCGAGCAGGCCGGGGCGCAGCACGCCGGCGTTGTGCACCAGGGTATCGACGTGCCGATGGGCCGCGATGTCCGCGGCACAGGCCTGTACTGCGCTGATGTCGGACAGGTCGAGATCGTGGTGCGTCAGGCGCTCGTCATGGCGCGGGCAGGGGGCGATATCCAGGTTGATGACACTGCGCCCCGCGTGCAGGAAGTCATCGCGGATGGCCGCGCCGATACCGCCGCTGCCGCCGGTGACCACCACCGTTCCCTTGCCGGGTTCACTCATTGCCAGCTCCTTCGTCGGTGTCAGGTTTGCTGTTCGGGGCCGGGCCGTTCAGGCCCAGCAGTTCGCGCAGGCCGGCAGCCGCCGGCACCGTCGCCGCCGGCGGCAATGCGACCAGCACCGCGCTGCCGCTGATGTCGATGCAGGCATGCACCCGTACCGGCGCACCCGGTGTGCGCACCGCCTCGTCCAGGTGGGCGATCAGCTTCACCGCGCCGCCAAGGCGGATCTTGCCGATCCACCAGGGCAGACGCTCGCGGTACCAGGGCTCGAGGCTGGCATGCACCGCCACGGCATCGATGACCACGCCCGTGCCGTCGACGCGCTGCCAGGCGAGGGCGTCGGCCAGGCACGCGCGGCAAAGCTCGCGCGGCGGATACTGCAGCGTCCCGCACTCGCCGCAGGTCTGCAGGTGCAGTTCGCCGGCCGCGGCCCCGGCCGCCAGCCCGGCCCACAGCGGCGTGCGTGCCGCCACCGGTGTTGCGTCGTGATTGCTCATCAGTGCTGCCCCCGCGCCAGAATCGCCGCCGCCGTGCACAGGCAGTGGTCGTACATCACCATGCCGTAGCCGCTGACCATGCCCGTGCGCGCACCGGGGACCTGGCGTTCACCGGCCGTGCCGAGCAACTGGCTCATGGCCTCGACCACGCCGATATAGCCCCCGGCAAAGCCCGCCTGGCCGGCGGAGAGCTGGCCACCGGAGGTGTTCACCGGCAGGCCGCCGCCGTCGAAGCTCAGCGCCCGCTCGCGGACAAATGCCGGCCCCTCGCCCTTGGCGCAGAAGCCCAGGTCCTCGATCTGCTGCATCACGATGACCGGGTAGTCGTCGTAGCACTGCAGGAAATCCATGTCTGCCGGCCCCACCGAGGCCTGCTCGTAGAGGGCCGGTGCGTAGCTTGCCCAGCCCCCGCGCAGCTGCGTGTCGTCGCTGAAGTAGCAGTTGTGGCGCTCGGCGGCGGCGAGTATCACCACGAACGGCAGGCCGAGTTCGCGCGCGCGATCGGTGCTCATCACCAGGAAGCCGTGGCCGCCCGCGCAGGGCATCACGCAGTCGAACAGGTGCAGCGGCGGCGCTACCGGCCGTGCCGCCAGGTACTCGTCCAGGCTGAGCGGGCGCTGGTGCAGCGCCGCGGGATTGCCAAGGGCATTGTGGCGCTGGGCCACGCAGATACGGCCGAAATCCTCACGCGTGGCACCGTACTCGCGCATGTAGTGCTCGGTGATCATCGCGAACACGCCGTTCGGGCCGCAGGCGGCATAGGGGTACACGGCGTCCTTGGAGAAGCGGCTGAATTCCGCCACCAGGTCGCGGAAGGTCTCGGGCTGCGCGGTATCGCCGGCCAGGCAGGCGACCACCTCGGCATCCCCGCACTGCACGGCGCGCGCTGCGCGGCGCAGCGCCAGCACGCCGGACGCGCCGCCGGTCACCTGGTGATCGATCCAGCGCGGTGCCAGGTCGAAATGCTCGCTCATGCTCACCACCGTGTCGGGGGTGAGCGAGGCGCTGCTGATGGTCAGCCCGTCGATGGCGGTCTTCGGCAGCGTGCTGGCGGCGAGCAGTTCCCGCAGCACCGAGCCGAGCCAGTAGGCCGCGCCGCGTTCGCTGCGCTTGTCGTAGCCGGCGGTGACGGGGCAGACCAGGGCCACCCCCGCCCAGGATGCGGTGCGTGAATCAGCCACGACGCTGGCGCTTCAGTTCGCGCAGATCGAGCGCACGGCCGCTGTCGACAAGCTCGGCCACCAGCTTCTTCATCTCGCCGCGCTGGACTTTCTGGGTGGCCGTGGTGGGCAGGCTGTCGACGAAGGCAAGCCAGCCAGGTGCCTTGAAGTAGGCCAGGCGCTCGCTGCAGTGGGCGAACAGGGTCTCGGCCGTGGCCCTGTCGGCCGGTATCCCCTCGTGCAGCAGGATGCAGGCGATGACCTCCTCGCCGCGGATGTCATCGGCGACCGGGGCGACGGCGCAGTTCAGCACCGCCGGATGCTGGAACAGGGCGCCTTCCACTTCCACGGCGGCGATGTTCTCACCGCTGCGGCGGATGACGTTCTTCTTGCGATCGACGAAATGCAGGGCGCCATCGGCACCGGCCCGCACCACGTCACCGGTGTGGAACCAGCCATCGCGCCAGGCCTCCTCGGTGGCGGCCGCGTCCTTGTAATAGCCGGAGAAGAAGCCCGACCGGGGATCCGCGCCGGCGCTGCGCACGAGCAGCTCGCCGGGCTCGCCGCCGGCGACCTCGGCGCCGTTGTCATCGATGATGCGCACCTGCAGGTAGCCCGGTGGTTTGCCGAAGCAGCGGGTGCCGACGTGGCGGGGCTCCTCGTGGGCCATGATGCAGCCGGCGGCACCGGTCTCGGTCATCGCCCAGCCCTCGATCAGCGGGAAGCCGAAACGCTGCTCGAAACGTTCCTGGTGCTTCGGGTCCACCCCGGCACCGAAGCCGAAGCGGACCTGGGCGCCGATGGCATCGTCCGGGCCTTCCGGGCGGTTCAGCAGGATGGCCGGCATCACCCCCAGGTAGTGCAGGCAGGTGGCCCCGGAATCACGCACGCTCTGCCACCAGCTGGAGGCGTGGAAGCGATCGAGCTGCACGATGCAGCCACCGGTCTGGATCATGCCCATCGTCGAGCAGGCGAGGGCGTTCATGTGCACCAGCGGCAGGGGCGTGATCAGACGCTCCTGCCCGGGCCTGAGCGCGCAGTAGCCGCCGAGATCCCGGTACCACTGACCCATGCGTACGAAGTAGTAGTTCGACAGCATGCAGCCCTTGGGGCGGCCGGTGGTGCCGGAGGTATAGAGCATGGCCGCTTCGTCGGCCGATGCGACCATGGCGCCGGCGGCCGGCGGCAGGGCAGTGCCGGCCTCGACCACCGGCACGTCGACGCCGTTGTCCGCCAGTGCCGCGGCCATGCGCGGGGCATGCTCGGGCAGGCAGACCAGCAGCCCAAGGTCGCTGTGACCGACGATATAGGCGATCTCCTCAGGCCGGAATTCAGCATTCACCGGCACGACCGACACGCCCAGGGAATTCATGGCGATGAAGTGCAGGAAGAACGCCAGGCGGTTCTCCATGACCAGCCCGACGCGATGCCCGCGCCGGTAGCCCGCGGCCTCGTAGGCGCCGGCCAGGGCCGCGATGCGCCCGGCCGCCTCGCCGTAGGTGCTGTCCACCGGCCCGTCGCTGTAGGCGCTGCTGGCCGCCGCCGGGATGTGGACGAAGGGGCGGTCGGCGAAAGCCTCCGCCGTGCTCGAGAACACATCGAAGATACTCGTCACTGTCTACTCCTTTACCGGCAGGCTGAGGTCCTGCCCGAGGTGTGCCTGCACCAGCAGGTTGTCGAAGCGGGCCCGGTCCTGCCCGGCCCCCGCGCTGCGATCACGGCACGATACCTGCCAGGCAACCAGGAAACCCACGCCCATGCTGAACAGGGTGGGGTACTTGTAGGGCACGATGGCCTCGGCAAAGCCGAGCGCCTGCTGCCAGACATTCGGGCCCAGCACGATCAGCACCAGTGCCGTGACCAGGCCGGCATAACCGCCGCTCACGGCGCCGCGCGTGGTCAGGCCGCGCCAGTACATGGTCAGCATGAGTACCGGGAAGTTCACGCTGGCCGCGACCACCAGTGGCAGCGTGGCGAGCACGGCCACGTTCTGGCCCTCGAACAGGGTGCCCAGGCCAATGCCGATCAGCCCCAGGCCCACGGTGGTGATGCGCGAGACTCGCAACTCCCCGGCCTCGGTGCTGCGACCATGGCGCAGGACGTTGGCCCACAGGTCATGCGAGACCGCCGCCGCCGCGGACAGGGTGATCCCGGAGACCACGGCCAGGATGGTGGCGAAGGCCACGGCCGAAATGAAGCCGAGGAAGATATCGCCGCCGAGCACCTGCGAGAGGTGGATGGCCGCCATGTTCGAGCCCCCGCGCAGGGCCAGCCCACCGCTGGTGAACACCGGGTGGTCCACCAGCCAGACGATGGCACCCAGGCCAATCACCAGCACCACCCAGTTGAAATAGGTGATGATGCCCACGGCGAAGGCGGCCGAGCGGCGCGCCTGGTGCGCATCCGGCACGGTGAAGAAGCGCATGAGCACATGCGGCAGGCCGGGGCTGCCGCAGATGAAGGCCAGCGACAGGGAAATCACCGAGATGCTGCTGGAGAACATCAGCCCGGGCCGCATGATGTCGGCGCCGCGCGGGTGTGCCTCCACGGCGGCGGCGGCCAGGGCGCCGATGCTGAAATCAAAGCGCAGGAGCACCATCAGCATCAGTGCCGTGCCGCCGGACAGCAGCAGTGCCGCCTTGACGATCTGCACCCAGGTGGTGGCCAGCATGCCGCCGAAGGTCACGTACAGCGTCATGAGCACGCCCACGGCCACCACGCCCTGGGTGTAGGACAGGCCGAACAGGTTTTCCATCAGTGTGCCGGCGGCCACGAGCTGGGCGATGAGGTAGGGCAGGGCCACGCCGAGGGTGCCGCAGGCCGACATCGTGCGCACCGGCGCGCGCTGCAGCCGCAGCGAGGCCACGTCGGCAAAGGTGTAGCGGCCGAGGTTGCGCAGCCGTTCAGCGATGAGCAGCAGGATCACCAGCCAGCCCACCGTCAGGCCGATGATGAAATACAGCACGTCGTAGCCGAAGTTGAACACCAGCCCGCACATGCCGAGGAACGCGGCCGCGGACATGAAATCCCCGGCGATGGCGATGCCGTTCTGCAGGCCGCCGATGCGGTTGCCGGCAGCGTAGAAATCATTGCGCGAGCGCGTGCGCATGGCGGCCCAGGCGGTAATGGCGAGCGTGCCGGCGACGAAGACGAAGAAGGTGATGATGGCGGTGGTGTTGGGCGAGGCCTCGACGGCGGCGAGCGCCGGCAGGGGAACCAGCATCATGGCGGCAGGCAGAGCGACGGGCGCGGCAATACGGGTGCGCAATGGCATGCTCAGTCCTCGCCGCGGCGGAAGGCGCCGTACACGGCGATGGCAACGCACAGCAGGCAGATCCCGAAGGCGGCGAGGATGCCGACCGTGAGCGCCCCGTGCCTGTCCGCCGGTACGGAGACCAGCGCCGGCGCCTGCATGGACAGCAGGTCGAAGGCGAGGTAGGCCGCCAGTACCGTCAGCGTCCAGCCCCAGGCGAAGCGGTTGTGCCGCGCCAGGATGCGCCGGAAGGCCGGGCTGCGAACGAGTTCGTGCGGGTCGGGGTCGGCCATCTGCTTCATGCTCCCTGGCAACCCGGGGTGCCCCGGGCAAGCGGGCGAATATGCCACGCCGCGGCGCGCGTTAGCAAAACCGCGGCGCGCCCCGCATCTGCTAATCTGCGCCGATGCCGACACCACCCGGCCTGATGGCCGACATCCTTCGCCACAACGCCGAGCAGCGACCCGACGCCACGGCAGTGGAGTACCACGGTCAGCGCACCGGCTTTGCCGCCTTCGCCCTGCGCGCCGAGGCCATCGCCCGCGGCCTCGCCGGCCTTGGCTGCGGTGCCGGGGAGCGCGTGGCCATGCTCTCGCGCAACAGCCCGGCGATGCTGGAGTTGTATGCCGCCTGTGAACTCGCGCGCTGCATCGCCGTACCGCTGAACTTCCGGCTCGCCGAGCCCGAGGTGCGCCACGTGCTGGCGGCCACAAGCCCGCGCGTGCTGCTGTTCGAGGCCGAATGGCTGCCCTGGCTGGAGCGCCTGCGCGCCGCCTGCCCGCAGGCCTGCCTGATGCTGCTGGACGATGCCGCCGAGGCGCCGGCCGGCATCGACAGCTACCCGGCTTTCGTGGCGGCGGCGCCGGCCAGTGGCCCATTGCCGCGCCCCCGTCCCGATGATGCGCTGTACATCATCCATACCACCGGCACCACCGGCCGCCCCAAGGGCGCGGTGCTGACCCAGGCGGGCATGCACGCGGCCGCGGCCGCCATTGCCACTGACGGCGCTCTGGCCCCCGCGGATCGCGGCCTCATCGTCCAGCCCCTGTTCCACGTGGGCGCGAAATTCCTGTACAGCGCGCACCACCTGGCCGGCGCCGGCATCGTCCTGGAGCGCCAGTTCGATCCGGCGCGCTGCTGGGCCTTGCTGGCCGGGCAGGGGATCACCACGCTGCAACTGGCACCGGCCATGCTGCAGATGCTGCTCGACGCGGCCCCGGAGGCCGCCGACGCGCCGCGGCTGCGGGCCCTGTTCTACTCCACCGGCCCCATCCGCGAGGCACTGCTGCGTCGCGGCCTGGCCCGCTTCGGCCCGGTGTTCATCCAGCATTACGGCTCGACCGAGGCCGGCGTCATCAGCACCCTCGGCCGCGATGAACACCGGCCCGACGGCAGCGCGATTGAACAGCAGCGCCTGCTCTCGGCCGGACGCGCGGCCCCGGGCGTGGCCCTGCGGCTGGTGGACGCAGCAGGCCGGGAGGTCCCCAGCGGTGAGCCGGGCGAGATCCAGGTGCGCACGGCCGGCCTGCTGGCCGGCTACTGGAACGATCCGGAGGCCACCGCGGCGGCCTTCGACGGGCAGGGCTGGTTCGCCATGGGCGACATCGGCCGTCTCGATGCCGAGGGCTACCTTTACATCGTCGATCGCAAGCGCGACATGATCATCACCGGCGGCGAGAACGTGTATCCGCGCGAGGTGGAGATAGCGCTGGAATCGCACCCGGACGTGGCTGAGTGCGCCGTGTTCGCGGTGCCGGATCTGCGCTGGAGTGAGCGTGTCCATGCCGTGGTCGTGCCCCGTGAGAATGCCGCGCCGGAACTCGATGAGCTGCGCGGCTGGTGCCGCGAACGCATCGCGGCCTACAAGTGCCCCCGCAGCCTGGAACTGATGGCTGCGCTGCCGCGCCTGGCCAACGGCAAGGTGGACAAGAACCGTCTGCGTGCCCCGCACTGGCCGGACGGGCCAAGGCGGGTGTCCTGAGATCGGCGCGGACCCCTTACAGCGGGATGAGGATGCTCTCGAGCATTCCCTCGCAGTTGGCCAGCACGACCTTCTTCATGCGGATCCGCCAGCCCTCGCCGGTGGCCTGCAGTTCATGCGTGCAGCTGCCCCCGTACACGTTCTGGCGCTCGCGGTGGAACTCGATCATCACCAGCCGCGAGTTTACCGTGCAGGTCCCGCTGGCGGCATCGAAGGCATCCAGCATGACGTTGCTGACCAGGTGCACCGTGCGTGGCCGCGGCTGCATCGAGAAGGCGTTGGGATGCTTGAAGCGTTTTATACGTACCGCGCGCAGCAACGGCGGATCGTAGATGAGTGACACGTGCCGCTTCGGGTCCGGCTGGTCCGGCGCCGCCGGCACCCAGTACTCGCCGTCCTCGGTGAACAGTGCGCCCCATTCCTCCATGCGCTGCTCGTCCAGCAAGCGGGCCTCGTGGTAGAGGAAGTCCTCCAGTTCGGCGCGCTCGGGCCGTGCGGCCTTGCCGACAGTCTGTTCGATTGCGCTCATCTCAGGCCGCCTCCGTGTCCAGCATGTAGTGCTTCCACGCCCGGAACTGGTTGCGGAAGCTCAGATCGCTCAGGCCCGGCGCCCGGTAACCACCCTCGGGCAGCGATTCCTCCTGCCCGAGCAGCCGGTGCTGGCTGATCCACTCGTTGCCGTCGGCCGCCAGGCCGTGCTGCATGCGGTGGTAGGCCTCGTAGTCGTCCGGGCCGACCAGGTTGGCCGAGGAATTGATGATGTTGCAGTAGGTGATGGAGCGCTCGTTCATTTCCTCGGGCGCGCCCTTCAGGGCCAGCACCCAGGATTCCACCAGCGTGCGGTTGACGGCGATGGGCCGCACCACGCGCACCGACTGGATGGCGCCCTTCAGGGTGAAGCTGGGATACACCACGGTGTTGTGGCGGTTCACGCCGAGGATGCTGCGCAGCTTCTCCTCGCCGTAGCGGGCGCGCATCTTGTCGGTGTAGCCGGGCACCTCGGAGTAATCGGAGTGGATGCTGAAATCCCCGCCCATGTAGGAATGGCCGTAGTCGAAGGCCGACACCCCCATGTCCTGGAAGAACTCGTAGTTGCTGGCGAAGGGGCCGAGCATCTCCAGTGCGAAGGGCAGCGTTTCGCCGCGCTTGCGCATTGGTTCTGCGAACTGGCGTGCGGTGCCGGCCGAGGAATGGTGCACGACCATGGGGTGCATGGCGTCGTTGAGGTTCTCGATGAACATCTTCCAGTTGCAGTCATGCAGGTAGCGCAGCGGCCCGCCCCAGACCTCCAGTTCCCCTTCCGGGGACCGGTCGGCCAGGTTGTCGATGGAGGAGGCCGCGCCACCGAGCCAGTGCGCCAGTGCCGGGCCCTCGGCGGCAAGGCTGGCGAACACCAGCCCGCGATAGCTGTCCACGCGCGGCACCGGGAGCATGCGAAAGCAGGGATTGCCGGTATCGAAGCGGGTGTTGTCGTAGTCCTCGCCCACCGGGATGTGGTGGATGCTGCCGTCGGTCTTGAAGGCGTAGCCATGGTAGGAGCAGCGGAAGAACTTCACGTGCCCGGCCTGCTCACCGACCATCTGCGCGCCCTTGTGCGGGCAGCGGTTGTACAGCACCCGGACCTGGCCATCGTCGCCGCGCACCATGACCACCGGCTTGGTGCCGAGTGTCGTGGCATAGTAGTCGCCGGGGCGGGCGACCTGGCTCTCGTGGCCGATGTAGATCCAGGCCCTGGACCACAGGCGATCCATCTCCAGGCGGAAAATCTCGGGGCTGGTGTAGACATCGCGGTGGACCCGGTCTTCCTCGACCAGGGCGGCGATGTCGGCTTCGCTGTAACGGCTCATGCGGACCTCCCTTGCGCGTGTGCACGGGTGTTGTACTGACCCGGAATCCTAGGGCAAGATATTCCCATATTCAAGTGAATCTGCAACCGAAACAATGACCAGGACCGCCGCCAGACCTGCCCCGCTCACCGCCAGTGGCAACCCCGCCGAGCAGGACTTCAGCCTCGAGGAATACCCGTTCTTCCTGCTCGCCCAGGTGGATGCCGCCTACAGCGACCAGATGGCCGAGGTGCTGGGCGCCATCGGGATGAACCGGCCACAGTGGCGGGTGCTCATGAGCCTGCACCAGAAAGCGCCGCGCAGCATGAGTGAGCTGGCGGCCCTGGCGACGATGAAGCTCTCCACCATCAGCCGCGTGGTGGACCGCATGCGGTCCGATGGGCTGGTCGCCTGCGCCCCCCGGGCCCGCGACGGGCGGGTCACCGAGGTGTTCCTGGAGCCGGCCGGGGAAGCGGCGCTGCAGGAGATCGTCCGCGTGGCCGGCCTGCAGTACCAGCGGGCCATGCACGGGCTGAGCGAAGCCCAGATCAACGCGTTGCGCGATACCCTGCGCCACATCAACGCCAACCTGCGCCGCTCGCCGATCGGCTGAGCCCGGACCCGCGCTTGCGTTTCACCGCGACGCTGGGATGATTGCCGCCGGGCCCTTGCCGGTCCGGCAGGAGGGCAGGCAATGCTCATCGACGACGACGCGCAGCTGGCCACCGCCTTCACCGGCATGGTCGGCTGTCGCTGGCCAATCCAGATGGTCGGTATTCCCGGCATCGCCACCGCGGAGCTGGTGGCCGCGGTCAGCAATGCCGGCGGGCTTGGCATGCTGTCGGCCGCGATGCTCGAACCGGCACAGCTGGACGCCCTGATCGACGCCGTGCAGGCACGCACCGACCGGCCCTTCGGCGTGAACTTCCTGATCCCCTTCCTGGATCGTGACTGCCTGGCGCTGGCCGCTCGCCGAGTGCGGCTGGTGGAGTTCTTCTATGGCACGCCGGGGTTCGAGCTCGTACGCAAGGCCCAGGCGAACGGAGCCCTGTGCGCCTGGCAGACGGGCTCGGTGGCCGAGGCCGAGCTGGCCGCGCGGGCGGGCTGTGATGTCGTGATCCTCCAGGGCGTGGAGGCGGGCGGCCACATCCGCGGCAAGGAGCGCCTCGCGAGCATGCGGGCGGCGGCGCTGGCACGCGTGAGCCGGCCGCTGCTGTTCGCCGGCGGCATCGCCAGCGGGCGCGATCTCGCCGAGGCGCTGACCAGCGGGGCCGCCGGGGTGCGCATCGGCACGCGCTTCGTGACCGCGCGCGAATCCGGGGTGCACCCGCAATACGCCGCGCGCCTGCTGGCCGCGCAGGCCGGCGACACCGTCATCACGGAGCGCTTCTCGGTCATGTGGCCGGACGCACCGCATCGTGTGCTGGCGTCTTCGCTGGCTGCCGTGGAGGCTGCCGAAGGCGATGCGGTGGGCGAGTTCCGGCTCGGTGAGCGGGTGCTGCCGGTACCGCGCGGGTCCGTGCTGGCCCCGGACACCGGTACCACCGGCAATGTCGAGGCCATGGCCCTGTACGCGGGCGAGTCGGTGGCTGCCGTCCATGCCAGGGAGCCCGCGGCCGACATCATCGCCACGCTGGTACGCGAGGCGGTGCAGGCCCGCCGCGAGGCAAGCCAGCCATGATCCTGGTCACCGCTGCCGGCGGCCGTGTCGGGCGCGCGGTCTGCGCGGCACTGGCGGCGCGGGGCGAGACCTGCCGGGCCCTGGTCCGGGATCCGGCCAGGGCCGCGCAGACCGGCCTGGACCCGGCGCTGTGCGTGGCCGGTGACCTGAGCCGCCCGGCGACCCTGGCAGCCGCCCTGGATGGCGTGCAGGCCCTGTTCCTGGCCGGCCCGGACAGCGCCGGCCTGGCCGCCCGCGAAGCCGCGCTCATCGACGCCGCCGCGGCCGCCGGTGTGTCGGGGGTCGTGAAGCTCTCGGCCTTCGCCGCCGGTCTCGAACCGCCGCTGAGTTTCGGC
>CAYGQN010000028.1:807-21011 GCA_964351795.1 uncultured Gammaproteobacteria bacterium | reverse complement strand
GCGTGCGCATCAGCGCGGCCGTCTGCCAGGGGCTCGCCTTTGCGCGCGACCTGCTGGTGGTGCGGGTCTGCAGCCTCCTCGCCATGGCCGCCGGTGTGGCCCGCGAACACGCCGTGCCGGCGGTCATCGCCGCCTTCGATGCACGCATGGGCGAGGTCTACCTGACCGCGGTCCGCTTCGATGCCGGGCTGCCGGAAACGGTGGTGGCCGAATGCGTCGCCCCGCCGGCCGAGGTCCCGTTGCCGGAACTGGGTCCGTGGGTGGGCGCCGGCTCGGCTTTCGGCAGCTATGCCGACGTGCTCGGCCGCCGCCTCGGGGATCGCCTCACCGCCGCCAGCCCGCAGGCACTGCCACGGGCGGGCGATGTGCTGAATCTGGCGCGGCCGGTTTTCGATGCCGGCAACGCCCTGCCGGCAGAGCAGGCCATGCCCGTGTACCTGCGTGATCGCGTGGCCGAACGCCCCGCCCGCATGGGCGGCTGAGCCGCCCGGTTCGTTCAGCAGCAGCCGGCCTCGGCGATCGCGGCATCGCGCGCGCGCCCGGTGCCGGGCGCTGCAAGCCACGACACCCCTGTTTCCAGGGCCCCGCCCGGCGTGACCCGGAACCAGCGCCAGGCCGGTGGGCGCTCATCGCAGGCGAACTCCACCGCCCCGGGCAGGAACTGGTTGCAGGTCGAGGGCGTCCAGTAGCAGGTGCTGCTCGCGAAAGGCGCACTGCCGGCCTGGTGGACATGGCCGCAGACCACCGCCTCGATGTTGTCCCGCCCGGCCAGCACTGCCGCCAGCGCGGCGCCGTTGTGCAGGCCGATCCTGTCCATCCAGGCACTGCCGACCGGCAGCGGATGATGGTGCAGGAAGATAATCACCGGCTGCATCGTCGCCAGGCGGTCGGGCAGCCCCGCCAGCACCGCCGGTGCCAGTACCCCCGCCTTGAACCCCGGCACGCTGGTATCGAGCAACAGCAGCTGCCGGCCCTGCCACTGCGCGGCATCGGCCAGTCGGCAGCAAGTGCCGGCAAAGCTGGCCCGCATCATGTCCGGATCGTCGTGGTTGCCCGGCAGGCACAGTACCGGGCAATCGAAAACCGCGACTGCGTCGCAAAACGCGGCGTAACTGGCTGGCACGGCTTCCTGGGCGATGTCGCCGCTGGCCACCACCAGCTCGATATCCCCGTGGGCGGCGCGCGCCGCGGCGATCACCGCGGCGAGGGTGGCGGCCGGATCCAGGCCGTAGAACTCGCGCCCGGCGCTGGCGAGCTGGTGGGTGTCGGTGATCTGGATGAGTGTGGCCATGGGTCGATTGTCCTCCTGCTGCGGTGCGTTGACGAGGCCGCGGCGTTGGTACTGCCTGAGGATACCGGCCGGCTGTCCGTAAGCCGCTGAATTTAGTCCGGGAAGCTGACTTATCCCCAGTTTGCGCGCAGGATATGACAGCGTTGCTGCACAGCAAATACACATCATCTAGTGTCTGCAGGCGATGTTGACCACATGGTATTGTGGTGATATACAGTGCGTTATCTGCTGTTGATAAGAATTCACGTCGTCTCGTAAACAAACCGTCACAAGCGCCGGCAATGACCGGCGTGCGAGTCAGATCAGGAGGGGTCATGTCTGTTCAGAACACTGCCGCCGCGGATCCGGCCGCGGAGCCACCGTCGCCGCCACGGGAACCCGCCGATACCGCCGCCACCGCCGAACTGCACGCCGCCCAGCCGGGCGGCTACCGCGTGATCCGCCGGAATGGCAAGGTCACCGCTTTCGACGCCAGCAAGATCAAGGTGGCGATGACCAAGTCCTTCCTGGCCGTGGAAGGCGGTCGCGCCGCGGCATCGCGGCGCGTGCATGAAATCGTCGACCGGCTGGCCGAGGAAGTGGTGCAGAGCATCACCCGGCGCCTGTCCGGCGGCGGCACCATCCACATCGAGGATATCCAGGATTACGTCGAGCTGACGCTGATGCGGGCCGGAGAGCACAAGGCCGCCCGCAGCTACGTGCTGTACCGCGAGGAGCGGGCCCGCGAGCGCGCCGCCGAAGCCGCCAGCCGCCCGGCCGCCCCGCGCAGCGCCCTGAACGTTCAACGGGCCGACGGCACCGTGCTGCCGCTGGACGAGGTGCGCCTGCGCGAGGTGATCACCGAGGCCTGCAACGGTCTGCCGGCCTGCGATCCGGAACGCATCATCGCCGACGTCATGCGCAACCTGTTCGACGGGGTGAGCGAACGCGATGTCGGCAGGGCCGTGGTCATGGCCGCCCGCACCTTCATCGAGATCGAGCCCGAGTACAGCAACGCCGCCGCGCGCCTGCTGCTGGACGACCTTCGCCACGAGGCGCTGAGCTTCGTGTTCGATACCGAGGAGCGTGCCACCCAGCAGGAGATGGGCGAGCGCTACGCCGATTACTTCAAGGCCTATGTGAAGCGTGCCATCGAGCTGGAACTGATGGACCCGCGGCTTGGCAACTACGACCTCGACCGCCTCGGTGCCGCCCTGAATCCGGACCGCGATTTCCAGTTCACCTATCTCGGCCTGCAAACGCTGTACGACCGCTACTTCCTGCACTCCGACGGCACGCGTTTCGAGCTGCCGCAGGCGTTCTTCATGCGCGTGGCAATGGGCCTGGCGATCAACGAAATCGACCCGGAGCAGTGGAGCATCGAGTTCTACAACCTGCTCTCGTCCTTCGATTTCATGTCCAGCACGCCAACGCTGTTCAACTCCGGCACCCTGCGCCCGCAGCTGTCCTCCTGCTACCTGACCACGGTGCCGGACGATCTCGACGGCATCTTCGGCGCCATCAAGGACAATGCCCTGCTGTCCAAGTTCGCCGGCGGCCTCGGCAACGACTGGACCCCAGTGCGCGGCATGGGCGCCCACATCAAGGGCACCAATGGCAAGTCCCAGGGCGTGGTGCCGTTCCTGAAGGTGGCCAACGATACCGCCGTGGCGGTCAACCAGGGCGGCAAGCGCAAGGGTGCCGTGTGCGCCTACCTTGAAACCTGGCACATCGACATCGAGGAGTTCGTCGAGCTGCGCAAGAACACCGGCGATGATCGCCGCCGCACGCACGACATGAACACCGCCAACTGGATCCCGGACCTGTTCATGCGCCGCGTCAGCGAGGACGGCCCGTGGACGCTGTTCTCACCCAGTGAAACACCCGACCTGCACGATCTCTGCGGCGAGGCCTTCGAGGCCGCCTACACGGCCTACGAAGCCAAGGCCGCCCGTGGCGAGCTGAAGGTCCACAAGCAGCTTCGTGCAGTCGACCTGTGGCGCAAGATGCTCGGCATGCTGTTCGAGACCGGCCACCCGTGGATCACCTTCAAGGATCCCTGCAACCTGCGCTCGCCGCAGCAGCACATCGGCATGGTCCACAGCTCCAACCTGTGCACCGAGATCACCCTGAACACCTCGGCCGGCAAGGAGATCGCCGTCTGCAATCTCGGTTCGGTGAACCTGCCCCAGCATGTCGGCGCTGACGGCCTGGACGAGGCCAAGATCGCCCACACGGTCGAGGTTGCCATGCGCATGCTCGACAACGTGATCGACTACAACTACTACAGCGTACCGACCGCACGGCGCTCCAACCTCAAGCACCGCCCGGTTGGCCTGGGAATCATGGGTTTCCAGGATGCGCTGTACAAGCTGCGGGTACCCTTTGCCTCCGACGATGCCGTGGTGTTCGCCGACCGCTCCATGGAGATGGTCAGCTACCATTCCATCAACGCCTCCACCCGGCTCGCCGAGGAACGCGGCACCTATCCGAGCTTCCAGGGTTCGCTGTGGAGCCAGGGCATCCTGCCCATCGACTCCATCGAATTGCTGGAGAAGGGCCGCGGCGGCTACCTGGATGTCGACCGCAGCACCACGCTCGACTGGGACAGCCTGCGCGAGCGGGTCAGAACGGTGGGCATGCGCAACTCCAACACCATGGCCATTGCTCCCACGGCAACCATCTCCAACATCTGCGGCGTGTCACAGTCCATCGAGCCGACCTACCAGAACCTGTTCGTCAAATCGAACCTCTCTGGCGAGTTCACCGTGGTCAACCCCTACCTCATCGAAGACCTGAAGCAACTCGGGCTCTGGGACGAGGTCATGGTCAACGACCTGAAGTACTACGACGGCAGCGTGCAGCAGATCGACCGCATCCCGGCCGATCTCAAGGCCCTGTATGCCACGGCCTTCGAAATCGATGCCCGCTGGCTCGTGGAAGCCGGTTCCCGCCGACAGAAATGGATCGACCAGGCCCAGTCACTGAACCTGTACCTGGCCGAGCCCAATGGCAAGAAGCTCGACAACCTCTACAAGCTTGCATGGGTACGGGGCCTGAAAACCACCTATTACCTGCGCACCATGGGCGCCACGCATGTCGAGAAGAGCACGGTTTCGGACAACAAGCTCAACGCCGTGAACAAGGGGGCGTCTGCAGCCCCCGCCGCCATGGCCGAAGAGCCCAAGGCCTGCCTGATCACGGATCCCGACTGCGAGGCCTGTCAGTAGGCCGCGGGGATCATCAACGCACAACGACCCGGACGGGCGCTGGTGACAGACAGCAGCCACTTCCGGAAAAACAGCAGTCAGGGGAACTAGTATGCTCAATTGGGAAGATCCACTCGCCGGTTTCAACAACGCGACCCGCAGCGAACCGCAGGCGCCCTCGGCCCTGCGGATCAACGAGGCCATGGGCGACTATGCGCCCGAGGCCCAGGCCAGTCCGGCGCCTGCTGCCGCGGCAGTGCCGGCGGCAACGGACACGAACCAGGACGATGACGCTGCCCACGGCGTCACCGGTCTTGAACAGGTCGAGTTCGGTGCCAGTCGTCTCGCCGTTGACGACAAGCAGATGATCAACTGCCGGGCCGACCTGAACCAGCTGGTGCCGTTCAAGTACCGCTGGGCCTGGCAGAAATACCTCGATGCCTGCGCCAATCACTGGATGCCGCAGGAAGTGAACATGAACGCGGATATCGCCCTGTGGAAAAGCACGGACGGGCTGACCGAGGACGAGCGCACCATCATCAAGCGCAACCTGGGCTTCTTCTCCACGGCGGATTCACTGGTGGCCAACAACCTGGTGCTGGCCGTGTATCGGCACATCACCAACCCCGAATGCCGGCAGTACCTGCTTCGCCAGGCCTTCGAGGAGGCCCTGCACACCCACGCCTACCAGTACTGCATTGAAAGCCTGGGCCTTGACGAGGCCGAGGTGTTCAACATGTACCGTGAGGTGCCGTCGGTGCATGACAAGGCGGCCTGGGCCATGAAGTTCACGGACAGCCTCGGGGACCCGAACTTCCACACCGGAACGCCGGAGAACGACCAGCGCCTGCTGCGCGATCTCATCGCCTTCTACCTGGTGTTCGAGGGCATCTTCTTCTACGTCGGCTTCGTGCAGATCCTGTCCATGGGCCGACGCAACAAGATGATGGGCGTGGCCGAGCAGTTCCAGTACATCCTGCGCGATGAATCCATGCACATGAATTTCGGAATCGACGTGATCAACCAGATCAAGTTCGAGAACCCGCATCTGTGGACGGCCGATTTCCAGTCGGAAATCCGTGCCATCGTGGAAGAAGCGGTGGCGCTGGAGGTCCGCTATGCGCAGGACACCATGCCGCGCGGTGTGCTGGGCCTGAATGCGAACATGTTCGAGGAATACCTGCAGTACATCGCCAACCGGCGCTGCGCGCAGGTCGGCCTCTCGGAAATCTACCCGGGAGCCACGAACCCGTTCCCGTGGATGAGCGAACTGATCGACCTGAAGAAGGAAAAGAACTTCTTCGAAACCCGAGTTACCGAGTATCAGACTGGCGGCGCACTTAACTGGGACTAAACCTGGGCATTTAGACCTCCTCGAAAAGTTAGGAGTGCCGCATTCCACTGGTGCCCGGTCTTCGGGCCGGGCACCAGCTTTTTAACAGCAGTTCGAGTCGGAGTCCTGCTCATGAAGGCTGTTCCAACCCGCATCGACGATCTGCTCGACTATCGTGACGCACTGGATGCACGAACGCAGACCCAGCGCGGCGAACTCGAGCGCGGAGAATTCCTCATCCGTGCCCATCGGATTGCCATGGATTTCGGCCTGCCCGCGGCCCTGCGGGCCATCGAGATCTACGAGCGTGGCCATGCCGGTGCCGGCCGGCCCGACGACACCGCCGCCGGGGAGCCGGTCCTCAAGGTGGCCGGTTAGGTCGTTCATGCCGCCGCGTTCACCTTGAAACGGTGAACCGCACCTGACAACTCCCGAGCCACGGCTGCCAGCGACTGGCATTCGTGAACGCTTTCCAGAACCCCGGCGTAACTCGATTCCACGAGTTCCTCGATCGTCTTGAGGCTGGCGGCAATCTGCTGGCTGGTGGCGCTCTGGCCATCGACGGCGCCGGCGATCAAGCCATTCATGGTGTTTATCTCGGCCACGACGCGGGTTATGGATTCCAGCGCATCCCGGGCACTGGCGGCGTGGGATACGCTTTCCTCGGCGCGCTCCTGGCCGGTCCGCATGGTGTCGGCCGCATCATTGGCGCCACCCTGCAGACGCCCGATCATTTCCTGGATTTCCCGGGTCGACTGCTGGGTCCGGTTCGCCAGGCTGCGCACCTCGTCGGCCACGACAGCAAAGCCCCTGCCCTGCTCACCGGCCCGCGCCGCCTCGATGGCAGCGTTCAGCGCGAGCAGGTTGGTCTGTTCGGCAATATCCCGAATCACGTCAACGACCGCGCCGATGGACTGGCAGTCATCGCGAACCCGGCCGATGAGTTCACAGCTGATCCGCACTTCGTTCGCCAGGTCATTGATGGCTTCCATGGTCGTGGCCACCACCGCCTGGCCCTCCTTGGAAATGCTGTCGGCCTTGCGGGCGGCATCCGCGGCGCCAGAGGAATTGCTGGCGGCGGCCTCGACATTACTGCTCATGTCGTCCATGGCCTGAACCACGTTGCCGGTCTGGCGCGACTGCTCGCGCAGGCTCTCTTCGGTGCTTGTGGTGCGGGCAGCAAGGGCCCCGATGGTATTGCCGACCCGCTCGGAGGAGGAAACAATCGCTGTCAGCAGGCCATTGATGCCCTTGCGGACACCATTGCACTCGTTGTCCATCCAGGCGAACTCGTCGCCGCCGGCCAGCCGTTGGAATGCGCGCAGGTCCCCGGCGGCCAGCGCGTGCATGTGCCTGACCACCATGTCGGCCCGGCGCGCGGTATGTGCGGCCATGAGGCCGGCAATGGCGAGCATCGCCAGCACGATAACAAGGGTGCTGGCGGCCGCGACCGCGGCGGGGACTTGCGGACCGAATGCCCACAGCAGGACCGCCAGGTTGGTCGTCGACAGCAGCGCGCAGGCGCCGGCCAGGCCAAAGAACAGTTGTTTGAGCGCAAAACGCTGCAGCAGATCGCTGGTCGGCTTCATCACCGCGCATCTCCATTGGGAAGCGGCCGCACCGGCACCACGCCGGCGGACTCGCGAATACCAGGCTAGCGGCCGTTGCGGGACGAACTTTACGGGCAACCCGGAGGCAGGAACCCGTCCAGGAGGCCCGGCTGAGCCTGGCTCAGCAGGGTGACCTTCAGGGTCGATTCGGCAAGCAGAACCGGGAAATGGCGATCCAGCAGCGGCAAGGCCCCCGGATCCCTGCCATCCAGCACCGTCGGGCCTTCGGGCAGGTGCTTGACCAGCACAAGCTCGCGAACGCCACGCAGGCCGGCCAGCCACAAGGCCATCGAATCGCTGCTTACCGCCCAGCTCGCCGGCAGCGGATCCGGACTGGCGTCCGGGCCCGACGGCAACCAGATCCCCGCCGGCCCCGGCGGCAGGGCGGTATCCGGCGCGCGGAAACCACGCAGCGCCGGGGCCAGGCCGAGCAGGCAGTGACCGAACAGGGCCATGGACTCGCGTGCCAGCGCCTCGGCGTGCGCATCCGGCGTCCACCAGCGCTGCTGGAAACGGCGGACCTCGTCGGCAAAACCACCACCGCCGGGCACGATGACCGGTGCCGGATCCCGCCGCGCCGCAAGACGTGCCAGCCACGCCGGCAGGCTGGCCGAATGGCGCAGGCTACCGCCGAGCTTGACGATCAGCAAAGCGGCTTTCCGTGCGCTGGAACAGCGCCAGCATGGCCGCGGCCTTGTCCAGGCTCTCCTGGTATTCGGCGGCCGCGTCGGAGTCGTGCACGATGCCCCCGCCCGCCCAGCACAGCATCCGACCGGGTTCGGCGGTCAGGGTGCGGATGGCGATGTTCGTGTCCATGGTCCCGCAGCGCGAGATGTAGCCGATGCTGCCGCAATAGATCCCGCGACGGTGCGATTCCAGCGTGTCGATGATCTGCATGGCCCGCACTTTCGGTGCACCGGTGATGGACCCGCCGGGGAAGCAGGCGCGCAGCAGATCGCAAGCCGAGGCCGGCTCGCGCAGTCGTCCTTCCACCGTGCTGACCAGGTGGTGCACCGTGGCGTAAGTCTCGATGTCGAACAGCGCCGGCACGCGCACCGAGCCGATCTCGCATACCCGCCCGAGATCATTGCGCAGCAGGTCGACGATCATCACGTTCTCGGCGCGATCCTTGAGACTGTCCGCCAGTGCGCCGGCCAGCGCCGCATCATGTTCGGCGGTATGGCCCCGGGGCCGCGTGCCCTTGATGGGACGCGCCTGGGCGACGCCCGCGCGCAGGCTCAGGAATCGCTCGGGAGAGGAACTCAGCACGGCGCCCCCCTCGGCCAGGCGCATGAACGCCCCGAAGGGGGCCGGGTTGAGCTTGCGCAGCCAGCGGTAGGCATCGAAGGGATTGCCGCGGGCCTGGGCGCTGAAGCGCTGCGCGTAATTCACCTGGTAGCAGTCACCATCGCGAATATGCTGCTTGATGCGCTTGAAGGCCGCCGTGTACTGCTCGCGGGATATCTCCGGCTTCACCTTGCTCAACACTTCAAAGCCCGGACCTGCCGCTACCGCGGGCACCTGTTCGGTCTGCCTTGCCAGGCGCAACCAGCGCCCGGTAGCGGCCGCGTCCGTGCCGTCATCCACCAGCCAGGCGCGCCGCGCCTCGTGGTCAACGACCACCGCCCGCGGATAAATGCCCACGGCCATGTCCGGTACCGCATTGTCGGCCCCGGCATGGCCGGGAAGGTGTTCGAGCCGGCGTCCGAGGTCATAGCCGAAGCAGCCGATCGCGCCGCCAAGGAAGGGCACGTGCGGGTCCGGCGACGTGGCCGGCGGCAGCCAGGCCGCGAGCAGGGCAAAGGGATCCTCCCCGGATTCGATGATCCCCTGGGCGCTGCGAATGATTGTCCGCTCACCGCACGTTGTCAGCGTGACAGCGGGCTCGGCCGCGAAAATGTCGTAGCGGCCGCGGGTGCTCAGCGGGCGGCCACTGTCGAGCAGGACGGCCCACTCGTCGTCGGCGAACGGCTGAAAACGGCTCAGCGTGTCCGGGTCGTAGGGGATTTCAAACAGCTCGGGCTTGTCAGTGGCCATGGCGATGCAACTGGGCCAGGGCGGCCACCGGGGCGCAGTCGGCCACCGAGGATGCCAGGTGCGGAGCCAACCCCGGCAGGCAGTCCGCAAAATCCTTCGCTTCAAGGTCGAGGCGGTTTGCGATCTCGCGCCACAACGAGCGGCCGCTGCCGGCCATCACCAGGCAGTCCGGACGGTCTTCAACCATGCTCAGCTGCAGCATCAGGGCCGCCTGCAGGCGCTGCAACAGCGTTTCCCTGAGGAAGCGGGCGATGTTCGCCGCCTCGCCAGCGCGCAGATCGCTGCCGTCCAGGCCCAGCATGCGGGCCAACCGGACCGCAGCGGCATCGGCACTGGCAGGCCCGCCATCGGCCGTCCACGGCGCAAGTTGCCTCTCATCGATATCGCCACACAGCAGCAGGGCGTCGCCGACATTGGCGAACAACTCGCTCATGAGGGGCCGCCAGCGACCGCGCAGCGGCACCCGCCGGGCCAGGGCGGCCACCGGTGTACGCACCGCGCCAAGGTAGACGAGCTCTTCGCTGTCCATGCGCTCGGCATCCGTGTAGCCCCGGTAGCGCACTTCACCATCGCCGAGCAGGACAATGTCGGTGGTGGTGGAGCCGGTATCGACAAACACGCCGCCGGGCACCACGCCTGCCAGGAACTGCGCGCTGGCGAACCAGTTGGCCGAGGCGGTATCGGCCGGCCGGGCCGCCGCGTCGGCGCAGCCCAGCAGCCCCGCACGCCCGGCGTAGATCCGCGTCCGCTCGGTGCCGAAGGCCGCGGCGAAGCGGCGAATCAATTCGCGCACGCCGCTTGCACGGTCGGGAAAGAAATCCACGAGCTCCCCGGTCATGGTGACCAGGTGGCGGGCCTGCGGATGCGGCAGGCGCGCGTCCATGTCGCGCAACGTGGCGATGAAGCGATCCGACTCGCGCCACAGCGCCAGCGGTTCCTGGACAACGGCATCAATGCGTCCGTGCTCGTCGGCGCTGGCCACCTTCACGTGCGCCCCACCCAGGTCCCAGGCATGGACGGCGCCGGCGTTCATCGCGGTTGGGTTCGGCATGGCAATGGCATTATCCTCGACATCCGTGGAAGTCATACCGGTCATCGATATCCTTGGCGGTCAGGTGGTACTCGCTGACGGCGGCGACCGGCGTCGCTACCCGTCCTTGCGAAGCATACTGTGCGATTCAAGCGAGCCACTCGCCGTGGCCCAGGCGATGCTGGCCGCCACCGGCGCGGCACGCCTGTACGTTGCCGACCTCGATGCCCTGCTGGGTACGGGCGCCAACCTTGCCGTGGTGGCCGGTCTCGTGCAATCCCTGCCGGGCGTTGAAGTCTGGCTGGACAACGGCTGCCGGCCCGGGGAGGTCGGACCAGCCGGGGTGCGCACAGTCTACGGCACCGAATCCCTGGACGAGACGCTCCACGGCGCCGGGTTGGAACTGGGCAGCAATGCCGTGCTGTCGCTGGACTATCGCGGCCAGCGCCCGCTTGGTCCAGGGCTTCACCTGCTGGGCGGGACCGCCTGGCCCCGCGACATCATCATCATGGACCTGGCATGCGTCGGCCGTGAACAGGGCTTCAATGCAAGCCGGCTGCGGGAGCATCGCGGCCGTTATCCGGGCCACTGCTGGTTCGTTGGCGGCGGGATCCGGAGTGCACGGGACCTGGCGACCGCCGCCGAGGCCGGGGCGAGCGGCGCGCTGGTGGCCACCGCGCTGCACCGCGGCCATCTGAGGGCCGGGGATGTCCCGGCGGACCGCTGACTGTCCGGACCCGCAGGCCCGGCGCGGCGCAAGGACCAGGCTGCCGCGCTCGGGACTGCAAGTCTCCTGGCCAAGCCGACGGTCGCTCGTATCGGCACACTGCCTGGCGAACCAAAAAAAAGCCCCGGCATTGCCGGGGCTTCGGTACTTCTGCCTGCGCCGGTTGAAACCGGCTCAGGCATCAAGGCCGATCAGGAATGCGCGGCGAACGGATGCGCGGCACTCTTGTTGGCAACCACTTCGGTCGCCTTCGGCTCGCGGGCAACCGCGCGCTTGATCGACTGCTTCGTGGCTTCGTAGTTGTAGTCCTGGATCTTGGCGTTGTCTTCGGCCAGCCAGTGGATGAAGACGCCGACACAGATGAAAATGTCATCGGCTTCATCGGCCGGGATGGTGCCGTCTTCAACGCAGTCGGTCACGGCCATGGCAACGCCACGCTGTGCCGGGCCGAACATCTGTACGGCCTGGTTGGCACCCTTGATGGTGACCTTGTTGAACATCACGGTGCTGGGCTTGCACGCCAGGTTCGGCGCGACCACGGCCAGCAGGCTGGTGAAGCCGTCCTTGTTGTTGGTCAGGGCGTTGCAGAAAGCAGCTTCCACTGCACTGCCGCGCGGACCCATGATGAGATCAATGTGGGCAACTTCGTTACCGTCCCCGACCAGCGATTCGCCGACCAGCACTCTGTCAATAACTGCCATAGTGTTTCCTCCTGGCTTATTCTGAGGTGTTTGAGTTCCGAACAACGCTTTGAAAATAGACATCTTTAGCCACCTTCTGCTGGGGCTCCACGCGGGCGTATAAAGGCTGAAGGCGCGCCAGCAGCCACTGCTCGGCACTACCCCGGAATTGCGATCTGCCGGTCGAGCGCGCCTGCCATCATCGTTGCGACAGTCAGGTCGGCGCTCGTGCCGGGGTTGATCCCTCCCCGCTTCAAGTCAGCATCCGCCTCATACAACACGGCCGCAGCTGAGCGCGCATTTTTGCACGCAACGAGTTGCTTTTCCACCGCTTTCATCCGTGCCTGCAAGTCGAGCGCCGCGCTCGCGCCATGCCTTCGGGAAACGTGCGAATCCGGCCAGCGCGCGTTGATGAACAGAAAGAGCCTTGCGACCGCAAACGCCTCGCCATGGCATTGCGACCAGCAATCGAGCATCGGGCCGAGCAAATCGGCGAAACCATTGCTGTACTGCCGCGCGATGAGGTCGCGATCCGCGGCCGCTCCCATCACCACGTCGAGCGGCGCATCGATTGCGTCGTTGACATCATGGGCCGGCGCACTGGCGAGCCCGCCCGGGGCCGCTGCGGCGATGGCGGCGCAGATCCGGCGACAGTCCTCCAGGTCCGCTGCCGCCAGCACGGCGCGGACGTCCGCGCCCAGGCCGCCATCACCGCCCGCCTCGCCAGCCATGGCCAGGGGCGCGCACAGCAGCACGATTCCGAGGTTGGTGTTGCAGCCGGCGGTGGCCAGGCTGGCCCGGACCGCACCGAGGACCCGTTCGCCCAGTGTCGACCCTGGCCGGCACAAAGGCCCGGCGGCACTCTGTGCGCTCGCCAGGAAGTCCGCCGCGAGCATGGCGTGACCACCGCAGAAACGGCTGACGTTGCCGGGCTTGAGATGGGCCACATCGGCGTTGCAGGCTGCCAGGATGGCCGCTGCCACCCGGCCAACCCCGGCGCCTGCATGGCAGGACGATGCAGCCGGCATCAGGGGTGAGCGCGCCCGTTCCGGGCCGGCCGCGCGGCCGTATCCGTCGGCCGGCGGGCGCGCAGCGCACCCGGCCTCAACCGAAGGAGGCGTCGAGCAACTCCGGCGCCAGCGCCCCGCCGAAGAAGGTCCGACCGCTGTTCACGGCCGTGACCGATACTCGCGCCGGGCTGAACAGCATCTTGTCGACCTTGTAGAAGTCGTAGCCGCAGGCCTTGAAGATCTCGGCAAACGGCTTGCCGAAGTCCGGCGAATTGCGGCTGGGCAGGTCGTGGGCGAGCTGCTCGGCGCTGTCGTCGTCGCTGGTGACATAGAGATGAACGTCGCCGCCGAAGATGATGGCATCGTTGGTACGGCCCATGGCGGTCAGGAAATCCGGCGAGGGCGGGCACAGCGGCGCGGCGCCGAAGCCATCGACGATGTGCTCGAGCGGAAACGACAGCTCGTGCGCCTTGTGCAGGCCCACCTCCAGCACGCGCGCGACCACCTGCACCGCACCGGCCAGGCTGCTGGTGGGCGTGAGAATCAGCGTCAGCGCCTCGGGCGGCAGCTTGCAGGCTTCGGCAATCTGGTCGGCCAGGCCCGCTGGCGGCACGCTGTCGACCTCCAGGACCATCACGGCGGTCTCGCCGGCGTCCCGGTAACCCAGTTCATCAAACAGGGGCTCGGCACTGCCCATGGCCCGCGCCGGCCCGGAACCGAGCGCCCGGAAGGCCTCCTTGCCGCTGCCGTGCTTGAGGCTCCAGCCGGCGTACTGGCTGCCGAGGCAGGCCAGCACCGGGTTGCAGCTGCCGACCTCGAGCTGCCAGCGCCAGTTGCCGCCGGCCGGCGCATGCGCCACCCGGACATTGCCCAGGCCGCCCAGGCACACCTGCGCCACCACGCAGCCTGCCTCGATGCCGCCGGGCACGTGGATGCCGGCGTCGATCACGCTGGTGCCGTTGGCCAGTATCCCGGTGCTCACCCGGAAGCGCGCAGCCTCGCTGCGAAGTTGATCGACCAGCGGCCGGGCGCCGGCATTGACACTGAACTGCACTGCATCGGTTGTTGTCATGGTGTGCTCGTCATTCATCGGTATCGTCCTGCCCTGTCAGTTCGCGCGCGCTGGCAAGCGCCTCGTCGATGTTGAGGCTCAGCGGCTTGTCCGACTCGTACATCTGCTGCAAGAGCCGCGTGTGCACCTTGTATTTCACGTCGCCGATGGCGAGCGCGCCGATGCCAACGGCATCCTGGCCCACACCGAGCGGGCGCGCCTTGTCGTGGAAGTCGATGCCTTCGATGCCGCTCGGCGGAACGGCGTTGACGTCGGCGGCAACCAGCAGGCCGCCACCGCCGGCCAGTTGCGCCGCATCCAGTACCCTGACGCCGGCCTTGGCGCAGTTGATCACGACCTCGGCATCCTCCACCAGCCGGCCGACCCGCTCCGGCGTGCTGCCGTCGGCCCCGCGCATCGCGCAGCCGAGCCTGCGGTTGTAGTCATCGGCGGTCTTCTGCGCCGCACCGAGACCCTGGTGGCTGACGAGCTGGACCTCGGCACCGCTGCCCGAGGCCATGATGCCCACACAGATACCCACCGGCCCGGTGCCGCCGAACACGCGTACGCGGCGCCCTTCCAGGCCGGCGCCGGTGGCCGTGCGAAGCCGGCTTTCCACCATGCCGACCACCGCGGCGGCGGTGGTGATCGCCCCGCTCGGGTCGGTGAACACCGACACCACGAAGGGCTTGACCATCGCTTTCTTCGTCGCCTCGAACATCGCCAGCGCGGTGCCGAGGTCGCGCCCGCCAATGAAGATGGCGGTGCGTCGCACCCCCTTCGGCCCGCGCGAGAAGATGCAGTCCTGGGTGAGCGCCACGGTGTCCTCGAGGCTCACGCCGCTGTAGGGCACGACCGCGTCGTAGCGGGCCTCGTAGGCCATGTTGATGTCGAACGGGCTGACGTGCCGATCGGGGCTGAAGATATGCAGCAGGTAGGGATCTTTCATCGCTTCTCTCAGGTGGCAGCGCCGGCTGCTTCGCGACGCAGCGGGCTTGCATGGGGAAACCGGACGATGGCGGCGCCGCTGTTGCGCGGGCCGCAGATGGTGAAGCCCAGCGGACCGGCCTTGCCGAAGACCGTGTGCAGGTAATCACGCTCGGCCTCGGCGGCGGCCTGGGAGGGCAGCAGTGCAAAGCCGGTCGGCCCCCACGAGCTTTGCCCTATGCCGTGGACCCCGCGCCCGTCCAGCGCGGCCAGCGCAGCGGCGACCCGTTCGCTGGTGTACCGCCCGCCCTGGCTGGGCGCGAAGTAGTCGCCCACGCGATCCTGCACGAGGCGCAGCGCCGCGCTCACGCCGGTGAAGTCATGCTCCATCAGGCCGGGCAGCAACTGCATCAGCACCGCGCGACAGATCTCGCCGGCCTCGGCCGCCGGTGCCGGCGGCAGATCGCCGAAAGCGCGGGACTCCTCACGACCACTGAGGCCGATGCAGTCCGAATCCGTGACCAGCAGGAACCGCCAGTGCGCGGGAAAATCCATGCGCGCCAGGATCGGCGGGACATCGGTGTCGGGCCCGTGGCCGCCGTCGATGACGAAACCGCCACCGTCAAACACGGCAATGCCGATACCCGAGCGTCGCCCGCGGCCGGTCATTGCGGCCAGCATTGCCGCATCGGGCGTCTCGCCCGCCAGGGCGGTCACCGCCCGGGCAATGGCCAGGGCCAGCTGCGTGCCCGAGCCCAGCCCGACATGGGCCGGGGCCGCGGCAGCGATTTCCACCGCCACGCCCTCCAGGCCCGGCAGCGACGGCAGCAGCTTCTGCACCAGCCCGCTGGCCCGGCGCTCCGCGCTGCCGGATACCTGCACGGCAGCGGCCGGTGCCGCGCGCACGCAGGTGTCGAAGCCCTGGACCGCAACGCCGATACTGCCGAAACGGCGGCCGAGCGCGCCATTCAGATCAAGGAAGCCCAGGTGCAACCGCGATGAGGCGCGCACCTCGATAAGCTGCTTGTCGTGTTCTTTCGGCATGGCGGCGCTGTGGCGAATCCCTGGCCTGCTTGAGACGGGTTGCGGCCGCCGCATGGCAACTTTACGGCGGCAGGCGGCGAGAGTATAAGCAATCTCACCGCGCCTTGCTGCAGGCCCGGCCACTCCGCCCGGCCAAGCCCGCCACCATCCAACCAGCACGGGGGCCTTCCGCCATGACAACCGTCGTCATTGATAACTGCCAGAGCTGTCGCTACACCGACTGCGTCACCGTCTGCCCGGTGGAGTGTTTCCACGGCGACGAGCAGATGCTCTACATCGACCCGCAGGTATGCATCGACTGCAGCGCCTGCGTGCCCGAGTGCCCCGTCGAAGCGATCTTCGAGGAGGATGATCTGCCCGCCGACAAGCTCGAGTGGGTGACGATCAATGCCGAGCGCGCCCCGCTGCTGCCGCTGGTCACCGACAAGCAGGAACCACTGCCCGGCGCCGACGACAAGCGCGCTGCACTGGGCTACTGAACAGCGGCCTGACAGGCGCTTCCCGCGCGTGCGAAGCGCGCATAGACACACCCGCAAAAGTCCCTGATTTATGGCGGGCTTTACTGGCCGCTGCTCAGAGCGCTGTGGTATCCTGCTGCGTTAAATGCCCCTGCTTGCTGTGGCTGCTGCGGGGGGCACACGAAATCGGAACGATCCCACCGCCAGTGCACTCCAAGGCCTGACATGCAGCCACGTCCAAAATTTGTCAATACCGCCCGCCGAGGCGGCCACGATTTCACCTGCACCTTCTGCGGATTGCTCTGCGATGACCTGACACTGTCGTTCACCGGGCCGGAGCAGGTGCAGCTCAGCAAGCCGTGCGAACGTGCGCAGACCGCCCTTGCCGGCCTGCGCCATACCGGCCAGCCACGTATCGCCGGCAAGCGGGCCGGGCTCGAGGAAGCACTCGCCGCAGCCGCCGGGATTTTGCAGCGCAGCAGACAACCGCTGGTCAGCGGCCTGGGCACGGACGTCAACGGCGTGCGCGCCGCGCTGGAACTCGCTGAACGCTGCGGTGCCTGCGTCGAGCATGGCACCAGTGCCTCGCTGCTGCGCAACATCCTGCCGCTGCAGGCCCGCGGTGCCTTCAACGTCACCTTCGCCGAAGTCCGCAACCGCGCGGCCACGGTACTCATGCTGGGCACGGACGGCACCGCCTGGCCGCGCCTGCACGAACGTCTGTTCACCGCCGGGAAGACCCTCACCGGCCTCACCGATGACGAGCGCCGCATCATCTGTATCGGCGCGAAGCTGGCGCCGCCGAAGCGCCGCGGCACGCGGGTCCTGAAAGCGCGCAACCGTGATCTCACCGAGATCACCGGCGCCCTGCTGCGCCTGTACCGGGGCGAGCAGTTGCCGGGGCCACGGGTGGCCGGCGTACCGGTGGCGGACCTCGCCGGCGTGGCCGAGCAACTGCGCAGCGCCCCCTACAGCGTCATCGTGTGGTCGGCCTCCAGCCTGGAGGAAAGCGGCGGCGATCTGACCGTGGAGGCCATCCTCGCACTCATCCGCGAGGTGAACCGCGAGCAGCGCTGCGGTGGCCTGCCGCTCGGCGGCAACGGTGGCGCCACCACGGCGGTCAACGTGTGCACCTGGCAAAGCGGTTACCCCACACGCTTCAGCTATGCCGGGGGTGCCCCCGACTACCAGCCGCATTCGCTGGACAGCCAGGCCCTGCTCGATGCCGGCGCCGCGGATGCCATGCTCTGGATCAATGCCTGGCCCGGGACGATGAAGCCCCCGCAAACCAGCCTGCCCGTGATCGCCCTTACCGCCGCGGGCGAGCGCTGGCGGCAGCGCCCGGCCGTGGAAATTCCGATCGGCGTGCCGGGCATCCATCACGTCGGCACGGCATTCCGTGTCGATTCGGCCGTCTCGCTGCCGCTGCAGGCCCCGTTCAGCGGTGAACTGCCCGCCGCATCCGAGGTGCTGGAACGGCTGCGAGCGCTCCTGTGAGGTCCCCCAAGTGATTACCAAACTCAGCCAGGGCACTGTCTACGATCCCGCTGCCGGTATCGATGGCAGGGTCGTTGATCTGTACGTACGCGACGGTTGCATCATCGAGCCTCCGCAAGGCGGTGAGCGCATCGACAAGACCATCAACTGCAAGGGCCTGGTCATCATGGCCGGGGCCATCGACCTGCACACCCATATCGGCGGCGGCAAGGTGAACATCGCGCGGATGATGCTGCCCGAGGATCATCGCGCCGATCCGGTCGCCCCGGGCGCGCATACCCGCGCCGGGTGCGGCCACGTGGCCCCGTCCACGCTCGCCACCGGCTACCGCTACGCGGAAATGGGCTACACCGGCTGTTTCGAGCCGGCAATGCTGCCGGCCAACGCCCGCCAGGCGCACATGGAAATGGCCGACACGCCCATCGTCGACAAGGGCGCCTATGCCATGCTTGGCAGCGACGAGCTGCTCCTTCGCATGATGGCGCGCGGCACGGAGCAGTCCGTCATCAACGATTACGTCGCCTGGACCATACAGGCCACGCAGGCCATGGGCCTCAAGGTGGTCAACCCGGGCGGCATCAGCGCCTTCAAGTTCAACCAGCGCCGCCTGGACCTGGACGAGGCCAACAGCCATTACGGCGTTACGCCCCGCCAGGTACTGCAGACCCTCGCCCGCGCCGTCAACGAGCTCGGCGTGCCGCATGCACTGCATGTTCACGGTTGCAACCTCGGCATCCCGGGCAATGCGGCCACCACGCTGTCCACCATCGACGGCATCGAGGGCCTGCCCATGCATCTCACGCATGTGCAGTTCCACAGCTATGGCACCGAGGGCGACCGCGGTTTCTCCTCCTCGGCAGCGGCCATTGCCGAGGCCGTCAACCGCAACCGGAACATTTCCATCGATGTCGGCCAGATCCTGTTCGGCCAGACGGTCACCGCGTCCGGCGACACCATGATGCAGTACGCCAACCACTCCCACGCCAGCCCCAACAAGTGGGTCTGCATGGACATCGAGAACGAGGCCGGCTGCGGTGTGGTGCCGTTCCGCTATCGCGACAAGAACTACGTCAATGCCCTGCAGTGGGCCATCGGCCTGGAAATATTCCTGCTGGTGGACGATCCCTGGCGGGTGTTCCTCACCACCGACCATCCCAACGGCGCGCCGTTCACCAGTTACCCGCACCTCATCCGGCTGCTGATGGACAGGACGTTCCGCAACGAACTGCTGCGGGAAGTGCACCCGGATGTGGCCGCGCACAGCCACCTGGCCAGCATCGAGCGCGAATACAGCCTCTACGAAATCGCCATCATGACCCGCGCCGGTCCGGCCAGGACCCTCGGCCTGCACAACCGCGGCCACCTGCAACCGGGCGCCGCCGCCGACATCACGGTGTACCGTCCGCATTCCAATCGCGAGCGTATGTTCGAAACGCCGGAGATGGTGTTCAAGGATGGCGAACTGGTCGTGCGCAAGGGCCAGGTGGTCAAGGTGGTCAGCGGCAACACCCACACGGTGCGGCCCGCTTACGACCCGGCCATCGAGCGGCGCATCAAGCGTTTCTTCGACGATTTCCAGACCGTCTCATTCCGCAATTTCGCCGTGAGCGACGCTGAAATCAACGACGGCGGTCGCGGCCAGGTCGAGATTCACCCCTGCGTGGACGAGCGCACATGAAAATCAACGGTGTGCGCATCGATGACACCTTCGCCGAAGCCTTTCCGATGAAGGCCACGCGGCTCATCGTCACGGCCATCGATGACTACTGGGCCTTTCAGGCGGTCAACGCCCTGACCGGCTTCGCCTCCTCGGTCATCGCCTGCGGCTGCGAGGCCGGCATCGAGAAAAAGCTCTCGCCGGCCGATACCCCGGACGGGCGGCCCGGCTATGCGGTGCTCATGTTCGCCATGTCATTGAAGGCGCTTACGGATCAGGTCCAGAAGCGGGTCGGGCAATCGATCATGACCACGGCCACCAGTGCCTGCTATGCCGGCACGCGCAGCGAGAAGCCGATTCCGGTCGGCAAGGCCCTGCGCTACTTCGGGGATGGTCACCAGCAATCCAAGGTGCTCGAAGGCATCCGCTACTGGCGGATCCCGGTGATGCACGGGGAGTTCATCTGCGAGGAGACCACCGGCATGGTGCAGGCCATCGGCGGGGGCAACGTGCTGCTGATGGGCGAGGACGCCGAATCCATTCTGCCCGCCTGTCGCGCCGCGGTGGAAGCCATCGCCGCCCTGGACAACGTGGTCACCACCTTCCCCGGCGGCATCGTCGGCTCCGGTTCCAAGGTCGGCTCCAAGTACAGCTTCCACGGCGC
>CAYGQN010000028.1:0-797 GCA_964351795.1 uncultured Gammaproteobacteria bacterium | reverse complement strand
GTCCACCAACGAGCGCTTCTGCCCGACCCTGAAGGGCGGCGTCGCCGACACTGAACTGGATCCCAATGTCGGCTCGGTGCTTGAAATCGTGGTTGACGGCCTGGACGAGCAGGCCGTTCGCGACGCCACCCGCGTGGCCATCGAGGCCGCCTGCCAGTGGGGCCCGGCCGATGGCCTGTACCGGATCTCGGCAGGCAACTACGGCGGCAAACTCGGCCCCTACCATTTTCACCTGCGCGACATCATGAAATGAACAACCTTCGCCTGACGCTGAAAACCCGCCTGCCCGTGCGCCTCGATATGCGCGGCGTGCTGCCCGAGGTGCTCTCCGGCCAGTCCGCGAAACAGGTCGGCAGCCTGGCGCTTCAACTGGGCCGTGAACGCGCCCTGATCGAGGAGCTGTTCGACATCGAGACCATCGATGGCGACACCATGGAAATCCGCCGTGCCTCGCCACTGATGTTCAACGTGGGGGCGGACATGAGCGCTGGCAGTCTGAAGGTCACCGGCAGCGTGGGGGATTTCACCGGCGCCGGGATGACCGGCGGCAGCATCCACGTCAGCGCCAGCACCGGCCAGTTGTGCGGGGCCGGCATGAGTGCCGGGGAGATCCACATCGGCCGCGATGCCGGTGACTGGCTGGGCGCAAGCCTGCCGGGCTCACTCACCGGCATGGCCGGCGGCAGCATCTACGTGCGCGGCAACGCCGGTACCAGGGCCGGCGAAAAGATGCGCCGCGGCACGCTCGTCATCGAAGGCAACTGCGACAGCCTGTGCGGTGCGTCGAAGGTCGCCGC
>CAYGQN010000027.1:0-21059 GCA_964351795.1 uncultured Gammaproteobacteria bacterium | reverse complement strand
AGATGGACCGCCGCCGGGAAGTGCAGGTGAACTTCAACCGCGAGCATGGCATCACGCCCAAGGGCATCGAAAAAGCCGTGCGCGAGATCATCGATACCGGCGCCGGCGGCATCGAGCGCGCCGTCGGCCGTGGTGGCCGCCGCCGGGCGGCGGACAAGGTCCGGGAAGTGGCGGCCGGCACGCCGGAGGAACTGAGCCGGCGGATCACGCGGCTGGAGGAGCAGATGTACCGCCATGCCCGCGACCTGGAATTCGAGCAGGCCGCGCGCATCCGGGACGACATCGAGCAATTGCGAACGCAGGTGCTGGGGCTGCCCGCGCGCGAGGCCGGCTGAGGCCCGGCGGGCCGGATCGGCCGGCTGGCGGGGCATTGGCACCCGCTACGTGATCGGGTATTCTCCGCAGCCCTGCAGGCGCGTAGCTCAGCTGGTTAGAGCACCACCTTGACATGGTGGGGGTCGTTGGTTCGAGTCCAATCGCGCCTACCAACGCATCATGGCACCGCCTTCGGGCGGTGTCGTTTTTTTACCGCCGCCGCTGCCACCGTCCTGCATTGCTGGCGGCCCATGATGGCCTCTCGTAGTGGCCACACGGAGAATCCCATGCCCGTCATCACCCTGCCCGACAACAGCAAGCGCGAATTCGACCATCCCGTCACCGTGCACGAGGTGGCCGAGGCCATAGGCCCGGGCCTGGCCAGGGCCGCGCTCGCCGGCCGCGTGGATGGCCGCCTGGTGGATACCAGCTACCGGATCGAGGCCGATGCGCAACTCGCCATCGTCACCGCCCGCGACGAGGACGGCGTCGAGGTCATCCGCCACAGCACCGCCCACCTGCTGGCGCAGGCCGTGAAGGACCTGTTCCCCGAGGCCCAGGTCACCATCGGGCCGGTCATCGACAACGGCTTCTACTACGACTTCGCCTACAAGCGCCCCTTCACCCCCGAGGATCTCGAGCGCATCGAGGCGCGCATGCAGGCGCTGGCCGAGCAGGACATCGGCGTGCAGCGCGAGGTCATGGCGCGCGATGAGGCGGTAGCCTTCTTCCGGAACATGGGGGAGGACTACAAGGCCGAGATCATCGCCTCCATCCCGGCCAACGAGGAGCTCTCGCTGTACCGCCAGGGCGAGTTCATCGATTTGTGCCGGGGCCCGCACGTGCCCAGCACCGGCCGCCTGCAGGCGTTCAAACTGATGAAAATCGCCGGCGCCTACTGGCGCGGCGACAGCAACAACGAGATGCTCCAGCGCATCTACGGCACCGCCTGGGGCGACAAGAAGGCCCTCAAGCAGTACCTGCATCGCCTCGAGGAGGCCGAGAAGCGCGACCATCGCAAACTCGGCAAGGCCCTGAACCTGTTCCATACCCAGGAAGAGGCGCCGGGCATGGTGTTCTGGCACGCCCGCGGCTGGACCATCTACTCGGAGATCCAGCACTACATCTCGCGCAAGCTGCTCGAGCACGGTTACGAGGAGGTGCGGACGCCGCAGGTCATCGATCGCAGCCTGTGGGAGAAATCCGGCCACTGGGACAAGTTCCGCGACGCCATGTTCACCACCTCCTCGGAGAACCGGGACTACGCGGTCAAGCCCATGAACTGCCCGGCCCACATCCAGATCTACAACCAGGGCGTGAAGAGCTACCGGGATCTGCCCCTGCGCATGGCCGAGTTCGGCTCCTGCCATCGCAACGAGCCCTCCGGCACCCTGCACGGGCTGATGCGGGTCCGGCATTTTGTCCAGGACGACGCCCATATCTTCTGCACCGAGGCCCAGGTCCAGGATGAAGTCGCCCGCTTCATGGATCTCCTGTTCGAGGTGTACGCGGATTTCGGCTTTCGTGACGTACTGGTGAAGCTGGCCACCCGCCCGGAGCAGCGTGTGGGCTCGGACGAGAGCTGGGATCGCGCCGAGCAGGCCCTGGAGCAGGCTCTGAACAACCGTGGCCTGGACTGGGAGCTGAGCCCGGGCGAGGGCGCCTTCTACGGCCCCAAGGTCGAATTCTCCCTGCGCGACAGCATCGGCCGGGTGTGGCAGTGCGGTACCATCCAGGTGGATTTCTCCATGCCCGAGCGCCTCGAGGCCACCTACGTGGACGTCGATGGCAGCCGCCGGACCCCCGTTATGCTGCACCGCGCCATCCTTGGTTCGATGGAGCGTTTCATCGGAATTCTCATCGAGGAGTACGCCGGAATCTTCCCGCTCTGGCTGGCGCCGGTGCAGGTTGTAGTGATGGGGATCACCGATGCGCACGCCGAATATGCCGCTGGCGTAGTCGAATCCCTTAAAAAACAAGGATTCAGGGCAACAGCGGACTTGAGAAACGAGAAGATCGGGCTTAAAATCCGCGAGCACACGCTACAGCGTGTCCCGTACCTGCTCGTTTGTGGGGCGCGGGAGATGACTGAAAACACCGTGGCCGTGCGCACGCAGCGCGGGGAAGACCTCGGCAGCATGGGCCTAGATGCCCTCGCCGAGCGGCTCCGCGCGGATATTGCGTGCCGCGGCCGCTCTGCTTTGGAGGAATAGGTAATCGCTGCAGACAAGAAGAGTCGGGTCAATGAAGCCATTGACCTGAAGGAGGTTCGCCTCATCGGCGCTGACGGTAACCAGGTCGGTATCGTCACCATCGAGGAAGCGCTTCAGGCGGCCCGCGACAGCGGTCTCGACCTGGTCGAGATCGTACCGAACGCCGAGCCTCCGGTTTGCCGGATTCTCGATTACGGCAAGTTTCTGTTCGACGCGAACAAGAAGAAGCAGGCCGCCAAGAAGAAGCAGAAGCAAATCCAGGTCAAGGAAGTCAAATTCCGGCCCGGAACCGACGAAGGTGATTACAACATCAAGGTGCGGAACCTGAAACGGTTCCTGGAAACCGGCGACAAGGTCAAGGTGACCCTTCGCTTCCGGGGCCGGGAAATGGCGCACCAGGAATTGGGCGCGGAAATGCTCAAGCGTATCGAGGCCGACCTGGCCGAGCTCGGGTCGGTGGAGCAGTTCCCCAAGCTCGAGGGCCGGCAGATGATCATGGTCATCTCGCCGAAAAAGAACTGAAGCGCGTCGCCGTTCGCGGTGCCGCAGGAATTCAACAGGAAAGTCAGGGCAAGCAAGCATGCCGAAGATCAAGAGCAACCGCGGCGCGGCCAAGCGATTCAAGGCCACCGCGACCGGGCGGTTCAAACACAAGCAGTCGCATCTGCGCCATATCCTCACGAAGAAGGGATCCAAGCGCAAACGTAATCTGCGCGGCCTGAAAGTCGTCAACGCGGCGGACGAGCTGTCCATCCGCCGCATGCTGGTTCTTTAAAGAAACCCAAGGATTCGTGAGTCATGCCAAGAGTAAAAAGGGGCGTCACCGCCCACGCGCGACACAAGAAGGTCATCAAGCAGGCCAAGGGCTACACGGGGCGACGCAAGAACGTCTACCGCGTCGCCAAGCAGGCGGTCATCAAGGCCGGCCAGTACGCCTATCGTGACCGTCGCCAGCGCAAGCGCCAGTTCCGGGCGCTGTGGATCGTGCGCATCAACGCCGCTGCGCGCCTGTTCGACCTGAGCTACAGCCGCTTCATGGACGGTCTCAACAAGGCCGACATCGAAATCGATCGCAAGGTGCTGGCCGAACTCGCCGTCAGCGATATCGACGCCTTCGGCCGGCTTGCCGAGGAAGCGCGCACCGCGCTGGCGCAGTAGGCGCCAGCAGGGGGCGCCCGGCCCGACGCGGGCTGCCCCTGGCACGGCGAGGCAGTAATCAACAACGCCGGCAAACCCGTTTGCCGGCGTTTTTGTTTGTGCGCGGGACCATGGGCCGCAACGGTGGCCAGCAATGACTGGTCGGCATCAACGCCTACCGGGTGCCCCCTGGCGCCCGTCGCAGCAAAGGGAATGGGATGGACACTATCGATTACGCCGCACTCCGGGCCGAGGCCGAAGCCGAGATCCGCGCGGCCGACTCCCTGGAAGTGCTTGAGCAGCAGCGCGTGGCCCTGCTGGGCAAGAAGGGCCGGCTGACCACGGCGCTGAAGAACCTCGGCAGCCTCTCCCCGGAGGAGCGTCCGCGCGCCGGCGCCGAGATCAACCGGGTCAAGAAGGCGGTCAGCGACGCCATCGAAACGCGCCGCGACGAATTGCGCCGGGCTGCCATGGATGCCGCCATCGCCGCCGAGCGCATCGATGTCAGTCTGCCCGGCAGGGTCCGCCCGCGTGGCAGCGCCCACCCGGTGACGCAGACCCTGGAGCGCGTGCGCGCCCTGTTCGCGCAGATCGGTTTCGAGGCCGTGCACGGGCCGGAGGCCGAGGACGAGCAGCACAACTTCGAAGCGCTCAACATTCCCGAGGACCACCCCGCCCGGGCCATGCACGACACCTTCTACTTCCCGGACGGGCGCCTGCTGCGCACCCATACCTCGCCGGTGCAGATACGCGTGATGGAGGAGCGCGAGCCGCCGCTGCGCATCATCGCGCCAGGGCGCGTCTACCGCTGCGACTACGACCAGACCCACTCGCCCATGTTCCACCAGGTCGAGGGCCTGATGGTGGATCGCCATGTCACCTTCACGCATCTGAAAGGTGTGCTGGAGGCCTTCCTGCGTGCGTTCTTCGAGGTCGATGATCTGCAGATGCGTTTCCGGCCGTCCTACTTCCCGTTCACCGAGCCATCCGCGGAGGTGGATATCCGTCTGCCCACCGCGAACGGTCACACCGGCTGGCTGGAGGTGCTCGGCTGCGGCATGGTGCATCCGCGGGTGTTCGAGGCGGTCGGTATCGATACCGGGCAGTTCACCGGCTATGCCTTCGGGATCGGCGTCGAGCGCCTGGCGATGCTGCGCTTCGGCATCGATGACCTCAGATTGTTCTTCGAGAACGACAGTCGCTTTCTGGCGCAGTTCGCCTGAGCGGCCTGATCCAAGCCGCGTGGCCGACCGGCGACGCGGAAGAGCTTCCGGACTGACAACATGAAGATTAGCGAGAACTGGTTGCGTAGCTGGGTACCCGATGCCCCGGAGGGCGACGCACTGGCCGAACGGCTGACGATGGCCGGCCTGGAGGTCGACGCCGTCGATGAGCTGCGTTGCGATTTCACCGACGTGGTGGTCGCCCGCATCGAGGCGGCCGAACCACACCCGGAAAGCCGCAAGCTCCAGCTGTGCCGCGTGAATGCCGGCGAGCACGGTGAGTTGCCGATCATCTGCGGTGCGCCCAATGCCCGGCCCGGTCTCATGACGGCCCTGGCCGTGCCCGGCGCGCGCCTGCCCGGCGGGCGCGATATCGGCGTGGCAACCATCGCCGGGGTGCAGTCCCAGGGCATGCTCTGCTCGGAGTCCGAGCTCGGCATTGGCGAGGACGGCGGCGGCATCATGGAGCTGCCGGCCGATCTCACCCCCGGCCGGCCCCTGGCCGGCGTCCTGTCACTGCCCGATCGCAGGCTGGAGGTCGATCTCACGCCCAACCGTGGCGACTGCCTGGGCCTGCGCGGCCTCGCCCGGGATATCGCCGCGATCACCGCTACCGGTTTCCGCGATCTCGTCGCGCAGCCGGTGGAGCCGGCCTGCCCGGACCGCTTCCCGGTGCGCCTGGGCGCGCCCGAGCGCTGCCCCGTGTACGCCGGGCGGGTCATCCGCAACGTCGATTGCGCCGCACCGACGCCCTTGTGGATGAAGGAGCGGCTGGCGGCGGCCGGCGTGCGTTCCATCAGCGCCGTGGTGGACATCACCAATTACGTCATGCTGGAACTCGGCCAGCCGATGCACGCGTTCGACCTGGCGCGCCTGGAAGGCGGGATAGAGGTGCGCATGGCGCAGCCCGGTGAACGACTGACGCTCCTGGACGGCCAGGAAGTGGACGTCACACCGCAGACGCTGGTCATTGCCGACCATGCACGGGCGGTGGCGCTGGCCGGCATCATGGGTGGGCAGGATACCGGGGTCACGGCGGCCACCCGCGACGTGTTCCTGGAATCGGCGTTCTTCACGCCGGCCGCTGTGGCCGGTCGCGCCCGCGCCTACCATTTGCACACCGATGCCTCGCATCGCTTCGAACGCGGGGTGAGCTTTGAGCTGCAGGCCGAGGCCGCCGAGCGGGCAACGGCACTGATCACCCTCATCTGCGGCGGGGAGGCGGGGCCGCTGGACGTGCACGCGGAAGTGAACTGCCTGCCGGTGCGCCGCGGCGTGGATCTCCGCCGGGACCAGATTGCCCGCCTGCTCGGTTTCGAGCTGGAGGATGATTTCGTCCGCAGTCGCCTGGAGGCCCTCGGCATGCAGGTGGCCGATCGCCCGGCCGGCTGGTCGGTGACGGTGCCGGCACACCGCTTCGATGTTGCCATCGAAGCCGACCTCATCGAGGAGCTGGCGCGCCTTACCGGCTACGACAACATCCCGGCCGAGCTGCCGGCCCTGCCGGCCATCATCGACGCGCACCTGGCCCGCGAATCCGTGGAACAGCGCTGCCGGAACCATATGATTGAACAAGGCTATAGAGAGGTCATTACCTATAGTTTTGTCGATCCATCCCTGCATGCGCACTTCGGCCTGAACGCCGACGACGCCCTGGTGCTGGCCAATCCCATCTCCTCCGAAATGTCGGCCATGCGCCTGTCGATGTGGCCGGGCCTGGCCCAGGTGGTTGATCACAATGCGAAACGACAGCAGACGCGGGGGCGTTTCTTCGAGATTGGACGCATTTTCCTGCCGGGCCCCGAGGGCACCCGCGAGGTCGACTGCGTCGCCGGAGCCCTGTTCGGAGAGGCGCAGCCGATGCACTGGCAGGGGCGGGAACCGGCGGATTTCTTCACCCTCAAGGGTGATGTGCAGGTGCTGTGCGCATACCTGGGCCTCGCGGCACCGGCATTCGTTGCCGCGCCGGTCCCGGGGCTGCATCCCGGTCAGGCCGCCGATATTCGCTGTGGCGACGTAACTATCGGGAAAATGGGTAAAATTCATCCGCTGACCGCCGAGTCGCTGGACCTGCCCGCGGAGCTGTACCTGTTTGAACTCCAGCTTTCCGCCGCCCCGGCCGACACCCATGGCAGCTATGTGCCCGTGCCGCGGTTCCCGTCGGTGCGCCGGGACATCAGCGTCGTGGTGGATACGCAAACGCCCGCCGCCACCGTTATCGCGGTGGCGGAGGAGGCGGCGGGGAGCCTAATGGCCGACCTTCAGTTATTTGACCTGTATGCAGGCGAAGGTATTGATTCAGGGAAAAAAAGTCTCGCTCTGGGCTTGACCTTTCAGGCGTCTTCCAGCACTCTTACCGACGAGGAGGTCGATGCGGTCATGGTATCGATTCTGGATGCTCTCAAAGATCGGCTCGGGGCGAAATTGAGGAACTGAACAATGGCGCTGACGAAAGCCGACATGGCAGAAAAGCTGTTCGAGGAGCTTGGGCTCAACAAGCGTGAGGCCAAGGAACTCGTGGAGCTGTTCTTCGAAGAGATCCGGACCGCATTGGAGTCGGGACAGCAGGTCAAGCTGTCGGGCTTCGGGAATTTCGATTTGCGTGACAAGAATCAACGCCCGGGAAGAAATCCCAAAACGGGCGAAGAAATTCCTATAAGTGCCCGAAGAGTTGTGACCTTCCGTCCCGGTCAGAAGTTGAAAGCCAGGGTCGAAGCATATGCTGGAAGCGTCCAACAATAACGAACTGCCTGCCATTCCCGGCAAGCGCTACTTCACCATCGGTGAAGTCAGCGACCTGTGCGCCGTCAAGCCGCACGTGTTGCGCTACTGGGAGCAGGAATTCCCGCAGCTCAAGCCTATCAAGCGGCGCGGGAACCGACGCTATTACCAGCGCCAGGACGTCATCCTCATTCGCCAGATCCGCAGCCTGCTGTACGATCACGGCTTCACCATCGGCGGCGCGCGCCAGCGGCTGTCGGGCGAGGAGGTCAAGGCCGACACCTCCATGAGCCAGCAGATCGTCAAGCAGATGCGGGTGGAACTGGAAGAGGTTCTCGACATTCTGCGTCGTTGACAGCGTGCGGGCGCGATTCGGCTCACACCTGCGCCACAACACGCGATACAATTCCCGCTTGCCGATTTCATCATCCCGGGGCGTAGCGCAGCCTGGTAGCGCACCTGAATGGGGTTCAGGTGGTCGGAGGTTCAAATCCTCTCGCCCCGACCAATTTCCCTCCCGTTTTCCCTGGCCTGCCGGCACGTCGGCGCCGGTGCGCCACCGGTGCCGTGCCTTCCGCTACTGCAGCGTACTGCTCCTCCTGCCGCTATGCATTGTGCTTGGCGCCTGTTCCGTCGACGACCCGGTGGAGGCCTTCTACCGCGGTGACGACGCCAGGGCCTATACCATCTGGGCCGAACGTGCCGAGGAGGGGGATGCGGAGGCGGCCAACTACCTCGGGATCCTCCACCAGATGGGTCGCGGAGTGGACCGGGACCCGGAGGCGGCCTTCCGCTGGTACCGGCGGGCGGCCCTGGCCGGTCATGCCGCCGCCCAGCGCAACCTCGGCAATCTCTACGAGGCCGGGCTTGGCGTCGAGCAGAACAATCAGCTGGCCTACGGCTGGTATCATTTTGCCGCCGAGCAGGGTAACGCCGCCGCCCAGCGCTACATCGTCGCGATGACCGGGGAACTCACGCCGAACCAGATCATGCAGGCCCGGGAATTCGTGCGAAAGGAATTGCAGGCTCATGCCGGACGCGGCGCGCCCTGACGGGCGGCCCCTGGCCCACCATTCAGGAAAAGGAACATGTGCGGAATTGTCGGTGCCGTAGCTCAGCGAGACGTCTCACCCATCCTGCTCGAGGGCCTTCGGCGCCTGGAGTACCGCGGCTATGATTCGGCCGGCATGGCCGTGCTGGACGCCGCCGGTCGGATCCAGCGCCAGCGTGCCCTTGGCAAGGTGGCCGAACTGGAGAACGGGCTGAAGGAGACCCCCCTGGTCGGCGGTACCGGCATTGCCCACACCCGTTGGGCCACGCACGGCGAGCCCAGCACCCGCAATGCGCACCCGCATATCTGCCGCGGCCGCGTTGCCCTCGTGCACAACGGCATCATCGAAAACCACGCCTCCCTGCGCGAGCGCCAGCGCGGCGAGGGTTTCGAGTTCACCTCCGATACCGACACCGAAGTGGTCGTGCACGAGGTCTGCAAGCACCTGGAGGAAGGTCACGATCTGCTGGAGGCCGTCGCGCGAAGCACCCGTGCGATGGAAGGCGCCTACGCGCTGGGCGTCATCAGCACCGACGCCCCCGACCGCCTGGTGGCCGCGCGCCTGGGCAGCCCGCTGGTCATCGGCATCGGTATCGGTGAGCACTTCATTGCCAGCGACGTGTTCGCGCTGCTGCCGGTGACACAGCGCTTCATTTTTCTCGAGGACGGCGACCTGGCGGACATCCGGCGCGACAGCGTGCGCATTCTCGATCGCGATGGCAACGAGGTGGATCGCCGGGTCTCGGTGTCACGCCTGACTGCCGACGCGGCCGAGAAGTCCGGCTACCGGCACTTCATGCTCAAGGAGATCTTCACCCAGCCCAAGGCCATTGCCGATACCCTGGAAGGTCGGATCCGTGACGGCATGATCGTCGAGGAGGCCTTCGGCCAGGACGCCGGTGAACTGCTCGACAGCGTCCGTTCCGTGCAGATCGTGGCCTGCGGTACCAGTTTCCACGCCGGCCTGGTGGCCAAGTACTGGCTGGAGGCACTGGCAGGGATCCCCTGCGCCGTCGAGGTGGCCAGCGAATTCCGCTATCGCCAGCCCGTGGTGTCCGACGGCACCCTGTTCGTCACCATTTCCCAGTCCGGTGAAACCGCCGACACCCTGGCGGCGCTGCACGAGGCCCGCCGGCGCGGCTTCACCCGTTCGCTGGCCATCTGCAACGTGCCGGAGAGCTCGCTCACGCGCGAATCCGACCTGGTGTTCATGACGCGTGCCGGCCCGGAAATCGGGGTGGCCTCCACCAAGGCCTTCACCACCCAGCTGGTGGCGCTGATGCTGCTGGTCATCGTGCTGGCGCGGCGAACGGGTCTCGGCCCGGCCCGCGAGAAGGAGCTGGTGGCCATGCTTGAAACCCTGCCCGGCAAGGTCAACGCGGCGCTGGAACTCAACGATCACATCGAGGCGCTGGCCGAGCAGTTCGCCCAGAAGCACCATGCGCTGTATCTCGGCCGTGGCTCCATGTACCCGGTGGCCATGGAAGGCGCACTCAAGCTCAAGGAAATCTCCTACATCCACGCCGAGGCCTATCCGGCCGGCGAGCTCAAGCACGGCCCGCTCGCACTGGTGGACGAGGACATGCCGGTGATCGCCGTTGCCCCGAACAACGAGCTGCTGGAGAAGCTGCGCTCCAACCTGGAGGAGGTGCGGGCCCGCGGCGGGCGGCTGTACGTGTTTGCCGATTCGGGCGTGAGCATCAGCGAGGACCCGAGCATCACCAGCCTGAGCGTTGCCCCGGTGGAAGACCTGCTGGCGCCGATCATCTACACCGTGCCGCTGCAGTTGTTCGCCTATCACGTGGCCGTCATCAAGGGTGCCGACGTCGATCAGCCCCGCAACCTGGCCAAGTCGGTGACGGTGGAATGAGCCCAGGCATGATCCGGCTGCAGGCGGAGGCGCAAGCGTGAGCGAAGCGGAGCAGCCCGCCCGGCCGGCGCCGACGATACTGCTCGTCGACGATGATCCGGACATGCTGGCATTGCTGTCCACCTGGCTCGGCAAGGCCGGCTACAAGGTCGGCACGGCCGCCTCGGGCCGGGAAGCGCTGGCGCAGATCGGCATCCGCCCGCCAACCCTGGTCATCACCGATCTCGTCATGGGTGAAATGGACGGCATGACCCTGCTCAAGGAGATCCACCGCGACAACCCATTGCTGCCGGTGGTCATCCTCAGTGGCCAGGCCGGGATCCCCGAGGCCGTGCAGGCCACGCACCTGGGCTCGGCCGCCTTCCTCACCAAGCCGATCGAAAAAGAGGAATTGCTGGCACAGCTGGCCGCGCTCACTACGCGTCACCGCGAGAGCAGCGGCTTGCACTTCGGCGCCAACCTGGTGTTCCGCAGCGCGGCCATGCGCGAGCTCATGGAGCAGGCCGAACTGGTGGCCGACAGCGATATCACGGTGTTCATCAACGGCGATACCGGCACCGGCAAGGAGGCCCTTGCCCGCGCCATTCACGACGCCAGCCCGCGCCGCGACGCGCCGTTCGTGGCGGTGAACTGCGGCGCCATTCCCGAGCAATTGCTGGAATCGGAGCTGTTCGGCCACGAGAAGGGCTCCTTCACCGGGGCCAGTGCCCGCCATACCGGCCTGTTCCAGGCCGCCGACGGCGGCACGCTGTTCCTGGACGAAATCGGCGACATGCCCCTGGGACTGCAGGTGAAGCTGTTGCGCGTACTGCAGGATTTCGCCGTGCGGCCGGTGGGCGCCGTCGAGACGGTCTCGGTGAACGTGCGCATCATCTCCGCCACGCATAACGATCTCGACGCCGCGGTGGCGGCGGGCGAGTTCCGCGAGGACCTGTACTACCGGCTCAACGTCGTGCCCCTGCACCTGCCGGGGCTGGCGGAGCGACGCGAGGACATACCCGCGCTGCTCGAGCATTTTCTCGACCAGCAGGCCGAGCGCAGCGGCAAGGGGCGCAAGCGCCTGGCCCCCGATGCCATGGAGTACCTGGTGGCCGCGCCCTGGCCCGGCAACGTGCGCCAGCTGATCAACGTGGTGGAACACTGCGCCGCGCTGACCAAGGCCGACACCATCCCCCTGACCATGGCGCAGAAGGCGCTGCGCGACGAGCCCGGCGGCATCCAGACCCTCAAAGATGCCAAGGACGCCTTCGAGCGCAAATACCTCATCAGCGTCCTGCGTCTGACCAATGGGCAAGTGGCCAATGCCGCCCGCATCGCCGGGCGCAATCGCACCGAGTTCTACAAGCTTCTGAACCAGCATGGTCTCGAGGCGGCAGAGTTCCGGCAGGAAGAAACCGAATAGGCGGGCGCCAGCGCGTACGCGACAGCAGACGGGGGAGCAGCATGAGCAACAGGATCAGTGTGGAAATCGATCGGGACCTCGAGGATCTCATCCCGGGTTTCCTTGCCAACCGGCGCTCGGATATCGACAAGATGCGCGCGGCGCTCGGCAGCGGGGATTTCGAGCCGATCCGCATTGCCGGGCACAGCATGAAAGGCGCCGGTGGCGGCTACGGCTTCGATGACATCACCCGCATCGGTGCCGATATCGAAACCGCGGCCCAGGCCGAGGATGTCGAGTCGATCAATCGCGGCATCGATGCGCTCGAATACTACCTCGAACGCATCGACATCATCTACACCGATGACTGAGCACAGCGCCGGGCGGGTCGCCGCCGGGCCCGCTGCCCGCAGGCAGCACTGAACACCCGTGGGCACGGAAGCGGCATCGGGATCGCGCTCGCCGGCGCTGGTCTACGTGGTGACGGCAGGCCTCGGCCTCGCCTTCGCGGTGGTCCTGATGATCAATGCCTGGCGCAATGTCATCGAGGATGCCCGCCGGGACTTCGAGGTGGAATCGGCGGCGTTCCGCAGTACCGTGGCCGCGAACGCCCGGGCCGGCGACGAAGTCCTTACCAGCCTGGTCACCTTCGTACGTGTTGCCGGCGTCGATGACGACGGGGCCATTGACCGCTACATCGCAACACTGCTGGAGAATCACCGCTTCATCCGGGCCGTGGTGTTGTATGCCCCGGAGCGGGACTGGGCGCCGATCTGCCTGACGGCCGATACCCCGGAGGTGGCCGCGGCCGTGCAGGCGCTGCCGCTGGACGCCGATTCGGCAGGCAGCGGCAATCTCCGGGTTGCAGTCGGCAGCGAGCAGGTCATCCCCGGGCCATCGCTGCGCAGCGGGCCGCTGAGCGGACATTACTACCTGGCCCGGGCCGTTGTTCCCGACGGCGGCAGGCAGACCCGCGTGGCCGCGATCTTCATCGATGCCAATGCCCTGGTGGGCGCCGGTGCCGGCGGGGACCTCATCGGCCTGCGCCTGCTGGCCGATTCCCAGGGCCTGGGCGGTCGCCAGACACTGCTGGAGAGTCACTATGCGCCGGCCGATGCCGGACTGGCCGATGGGGAGCTCACACGTTTCGCCATCGAGGGTCAGACCCAGTTTCCCGGTTATTCCATCCGCCTGAATACCAGCAAGGCGGTGCACTGGGGCGATATCGACCCCGGCCCGCTGCTCATCGCCTTCGTCATCGGCGGTGGCACCATGCTGCTGATGGTGGCCCTGGCGCATGCGCGCGAGTCCCAGGCGCGCGAGCTGCGCCAGCGCAACGCGCTGATCGAGCAGCAGGTCGTGCTCCAGACCCGCCAGCTCGCCGAAGCCCGCGACCAGGCATTGGAGGCTTCGCGGGTGAAGTCCGAGTTCCTGGCCAGCATGAGCCATGAAATCCGCACCCCTCTGAATGCCATCATCGGCATGGCGGAGCTGCTGTCGGAAACGCGCCTGGACAACGAGCAGTCGCGCTACGTCGGCGTGTTCCGCAAGGCCGGCGAGGCCTTGCTGAGCCTGGTGAACGACATCCTCGATTTGTCCAAGATCGAGGCCCGGCAGCTGGAACTGGAACGCATCCCGTTCCGGATCCGCGAAGTGCTGGACAACGCCTGCGAGATCCATGCGCTCAAATGCCAGGAGAAGGGCATCGCCCTCAACTGCCAGGTGGATCCGGCAGTGCCGCCGGTGCTTGTCGGTGATCCGTCCCGGCTGCGCCAGATCATCCTCAACCTGGTTGGCAATGCCATCAAGTTCACCGAGCAGGGCAGCATCACCGTGAACGCCGCCCCTGACCCGGAGGGTGCTCCCGGCAGCCTGCGCTTCTCGGTGGTCGACACCGGCATCGGGATCCCGGCGGACAAGGTCGAGACCATATTCTCAAGCTTCACCCAGGTGGACTCCTCCACGACCCGCAAGTACGGCGGCACCGGCCTCGGCCTGACCATCTCGCAGAAGCTGGTGAGCATGATGGACGGCAGGATCTGGGTGGAGAGCGAGCCCGGCGTCGGCAGCACCTTCCTGTTCACGGCGAACTTCGGGATTGGCGAGGACATTGTCGAGGAAGCGGCCCCGGCGCCGCAGGCGGATCTTGCCGGTCTGCGCGTGCTGCTGGTGGATGACAACGACACCAACCGGCTGGTGGTCGAGCAGACCCTGGCGGCACGCGGGGTCAGCGTCGAGTCAGTGGACAGCGGTCGCCGCGCCCTGGAGAGGTTCCACGCCGCCGTCGCGGCAGGGACGCCGCACGATGTGGTCATCGCCGACGGCCGGATGCCGCAGATGGATGGCCGTGAACTGGTGGCCCGCCTGCGCGAGGGCGGGGCGGACCCGAGGACGGTGCTGATGTTCTCGTCTTCGAATCTCGTCGAGGAAGTGCGGGCCGCCAGTGAACTCGGCGTCGGTGCCTTCCTGGTCAAGCCGGTGAAGCGGCGCGATCTGCTCGATGCCCTGCAACGGGTCGCGGCGGACGCGGTGCCGGCCACGCCGGTGCCCGTCTCGGCCAACCGGCGCTTGCTGCTGGTGGAGGACACCGCGGACAACCGCCTGCTGATCCGCGCCTACCTGAAGAAAACCGACTTTGTCATCGACGAGGCCGAGAACGGCGCCGAGGCGCTGGAGAAGTTCCGCCAGGGCGAGTACGCGCTGGTGCTCATGGACGTGCAGATGCCGGTGATGGACGGCCACGCGGCCACCCGGGCCATCCGCGAGTGGGAGCAGGCCGAGGGCCGCGCTCCCACGCCGGTGATTGCCCTGACGGCGCACGCCATCCGCGAGGAGATGGACAAGAGCATGGCGGCCGGCTGTACGGCCCACCTGACCAAACCCATCAAGAAATCCGTGCTCATCGAAACCCTGTCGGGCTATCTCGGCAGCACCTGAGCCGTTGTCGCCCAGCGGCGACAGGCCCCGCCGGGTCAGCCCCTGACCGGGCCGGAGCAAATCCCTGGCCAGCATCCGTTGGTCATTTATTTGCCAGCACTTTCAGAAACTTAAAGTTTGGCCAGACGTGTGCCGATGGATGGCACAGGCTTTGCTTATACCGTTGCAAGGGCCACACCAAGAGCCCACAGCGGCTACCATGTACTAACGGATTAGAACAAGAATATGTACAGAATATTCAGGCACTACATCCCCAAGACCCTGCTGATGCTGGGTTTCGCCGAGGCCCTGATCCTGCTGGTGTCGATCTACCTCGGGGTCAGCCTCAAGCTGGCCGATGACACCGCTGCCTTTGCGGCCATCATCAACAACCACGGCGTGGGCATCATCTTCGCCACCGGCGTGGTATTCGCCGTCATCATGCTGGGCACGATGAGCGCCATGGGGCTGTACCAGCGCGACCTTCGCGATGGCCCCCGCGGGGTGTTGCTGCGCCTGGTGCTCAGCTTCGCACTGGGCCTGGTGTGCATGGCTGCCGTGGTGCGTCTGTTTCCGGCACTGGGGCTGGGGAATGGCACCTACGCGCTTGCGGTGGTCTGCGCCTTCGTCGGTATCGCCTCCTGCCGTTTCCTGTGTTTCCAGAACACCGACCAGCGCTTGAGCCGCCGGGTTGCCGTGCTCGGCGCCGGAGAGAAGGCCCAGCGTATCCTCGGCCTGCGGCGCCGGGCGGATCGCTCGGGTGTGAACATCATCGGCTGCGTGAGCTGTGGCCGCTCGCCGGTGCGTATTCCCGAAGAGAGGGTCCTCGGCCAGGCCGAGCGGCTGGGCGAGATCATGGAGGCGCACGATATCGACGAACTGGTGGTGGCCCTGGATGACCGCCGCAATTCCGTGCCCGCCGATGCCATCATGGACGTGAAGATGCGCGGCATCCACATCCTCGAGGACACCGCCTACCTGGAGCGCCAGCTTGGCCGTATCACCCTGGAGTCGCTGAACCCGAGCAACGTGTTCTTCTCCGAGGGCTTTTCCCAGGCGGTGATGCGTGCCGGCAGCAAGCGTGTGTTCGACGTGCTGGTCAGCGCCGCCATGCTGCTGGCGGCATCGCCGCTGATGCTGCTCACCGTACTTGCCATCCGCCTGGAGTCCGGTACCGGCGCACCGATTTTTTATCGCCAGGAGCGCGTGGGCGTGCGCGGGCTGCCGTTCCAGGTGATCAAGTTCCGCAGCATGCGGGTGGATGCCGAGAAAGACGGTGTCGCCCAGTACGCGCAGACCAATGATTCGCGCATCACCCGTGTCGGCGCCTTCATTCGCAAGACCCGCATCGACGAGCTGCCGCAGCTGTTCAACGTGCTGCGCGGCGACATGAGCTTCGTCGGCCCGCGGCCGGAGCGCCCGCAGTTCGTGGCCGAATACACAGAGGAGATCCCCTTCTACAACCTGCGTCACTACATCAAGCCGGGCATTACCGGCTGGGCCCAGGTGTGCTACCCCTACGGCGCCTCGACCGAGGACGCCCGCAAGAAACTCGAGTACGACCTGTACTACCTGAAGAACTACAGCGTTTTCCTGGACCTCAATATCCTCATGCATACCGTTGGCGTGGTGCTCTGGGGCAAGGGCTCGCGCTGAGGCTCGACCTGCCGGGCAGGTGTGGGTCCTTGGCACGGGCGCAGCGATGCGATGGGGCCCGTTATGACAGCTGGCGCGAATCAGCCCCGTGGGTCGGGATGAAGATGCCCATGGCAGGCCCGGGCGTGCGCTTCATGCGTTCACGCAGGCGCGCCTGCTGTGGTGTGACGCCGGCCACCGGCAAGCATCGCCCCGACCTGCAAACCAGCCCCGGACTCTGAGATAGACTGTCGCGATGGCGGAACTGGTACTGGTCAGCAACTCTCTCGGCGCGTTGTTGTTCATCGTGCTCGGGGTTGTGCTGGGCGCCAACTGGCGCGGTGGGCCGGTGGGTTTCGCGCTGGGGCTGGCCTGCCTGGCGTCGGTGATCCTGTTCACCGCGCAGGCCGGTTACCGGCTCGATTGGGCCGGCCTGCGGCTGTGGCACCTGTACCTGCTGGAAGTGCTGCGTGACGGCGCCTGGTTCGCGGTCATCCTGAGCATCCTGCGCGTCGCCCGCGTGGCCAACTCACCGGTACGCCGCTTCGCCGTGTACGCCGTGCCATCACTGCTGCTCCTGCTGCAGGGCGCGATGGTGGGGATCCCGGGCGTGCGCGCGGTTGCCATCGCCTGGCTGGGGCCAGGCAGTGCACCGGTATTCCTCGGCTTCCTGCTGCTCGCCATCACCGGCCTGGTACTCGTTGAAGTGCTGTTCCGGAACACCCGGCCCGACCAGCGCTGGGCGGTGAAGCTGCTGTACTTCGGTATCGGCGGGATGTTCGCCTACGACGTGTACCTGTACGCCCACGCGGTGCTGTTCAAGGGGATCATGGCGGACATCTGGGATGCCCGCGGGCTGGTCAACGCCATGACCGTGCCGCTGATTGCCATATCGGTGGTCCGCAATCCGCAATGGCGGGCGGACTTGTTCGTGTCCCGGCAGGTGCTGTTCCACAGCACGGCCGTGATGCTGATCGGCTTCTACCTGCTGCTCATGGCAGCCGCCGGCTATCTCATACGCGAGTACGGGGGCAGCTGGGGCAGCGCACTGCAAACGGCATTCCTGTTCGGTGCCGCCCTGGTGCTGATGGTGGTGGCGCTGTCCTCGCAGGTGCGTGCGAGGGTCCGCGTGTTCCTGGCCAAGCACTTCTACCGCAACAAGTACGATTACCGCGAGGAATGGCTCAACTTCACCGGCGCCCTGTCGGCACGCGATGGTGACCAGCGGGCCATCGAACAGACCATTCTCAAGGCCATTGCCGGCCTGCTGGACTGCCGCTGGGGTTACCTGTGGCTGCAGGACGCCTCGGGCGGATACCAGCCCACGGCCGAGTGCAACCTCGGCAGCATCCCCGACGACATGGACGAACCCGGTGACTCCGACCTCATCGTGTTCCTGCGCGATCGCAACTGGGTCATCGACCTCGACGAGTATGCGGAGCACCCGGAGCTGTACGAGGGCCTGGATGAACTGCCGGCCTGGTTGCGACGCATGAACAACGCCTGGCTGCTGGTGCCGTTGCCCCACGGGGATCGTCTGCTCGGTTTCCTGCTGCTGTCGCGCTCGCTGGTCAATCACCAGCTCGGCTGGGAAGACCGTGACCTGCTCAAGACGGCCGCCCTGCAGGCCGGAGCCTACATCGCCCTGCTGCGGGCCACCGATGAGCTCGCCGAGGCGCGGCAGTTCGATGCGTATAATCGCCTGTCCGCCTACATCGTCCATGATCTCAAGAACGTCACCGCGCAGCTGGCGCTGCTGGTCAGCAACGCCGAGCGCCATCGCGACAACCCGGAATTCATCGATGACGCCTTCAAGACCGTGAGCAGTGCCGTGGACCGCATGAACCGCATGCTGGTGAATCTCCGTTCGGGCAAGGCCGCCGACGAGCGGGCAAGGCCCATCGTGCTGGCCGATCTGCTCCAGGATGCCTGCGCGCGCCGCAAGCTGGCCGAGCCGGCGCCCTGCGTGCAGGTGGAGGACGGCGACGATCTGACCGCGGTGGCCGAGCCCACTCGCCTGGCCAAGGCGCTGGAACACCTGATCACCAACGCACAGGAGGCGACCTCCGGTGACGGCAGGGTGGTCGTGCGCTTGTCGCGTCAGGGGGACAATGCAATTATTCAGGTGCAGGACACGGGGGTAGGCATGGACGCCGGTTTCATCAGGAATCAGCTGTTCAAGCCGTTTCACACCACCAAGGGTAACGCCGGCATGGGTATCGGCGTTTACGAAACACGTCAGATCATCCAGGAATCCGGGGGGGAACTGCTCGTGGACAGCGAGATCGGCAAGGGCACCACATTCACCATCCGTTTGCCGCTGCACCCGGTAGCGCCGGTACTGCAGGCGGCGTCGGGAGACGCCATTACATGAGCAAGTCCGAACGCAAACCCGGCCTGCTGGTGGTCGAGGACGACCCGGGTCTGCAGAAGCAGCTGAAGTGGGCCTTCGCCGGGCACGAGGTGGAACTGGCCGGTGATCGCAGCGAAGCCGTGGATGCCGTGCGCCGCCTGCGCCCGCCGGTGGTCACGCTGGATCTCGGCCTGCCACCGGATGCCGCGAATGCCAGCGAGGGCATGGCCGCGCTCGAGGAAATCCTGTCCATCGCGCCGGGTACGAAGGTCATCGTGGTCACCGGCAACGATGATCGCGACAACGCGCTGCGAGCCATCGCCGTGGGCGCCTACGATTACTACCAGAAGCCGGTGGACGCCGATGAGCTCAGCCTCATCGTGCAGCGGGCCCAGCGCCTGTACGAACTCGAGCAGGAGAACCGCCGCTTGGCGGAGCGCCAGCGCAGCAACGCGCTGGAGGGCGTCATCGGCTCGAGTCCGTCGATGATGAAGGTGTGCGAGACGGTGGAGAAGGTTGCTCCGACGGACACCACTGTCCTGCTGCTGGGTGAAAGCGGCACCGGCAAGGAGCTCATCGCCCGCGCCCTGCACGATCTCAGCGAGCGTGCCGACGGGCCGTTCATTGCCATCAACTGCGCCGCCATCCCGGAGCAGCTGCTGGAAAGCGAGCTGTTCGGTTACGAGAAAGGCGCGTTCACCGGTGCCACGAAACAGACCCGCGGCAAGCTCGAGTATGCCCAGGGCGGCACCCTGCTGCTCGACGAGGTCGGGGACCTGCCGGCCGCGCTGCAGGCCAAGCTGCTGCGATTCCTGCAGGAGCGCGTGATCGAGCGCGTAGGTGGCCGCGAGACCATCGCCCTGGATATCCGTGTCATCTGCGCCACGCACAAGGAACTGAAGTCACTGGCGGCCGCGGGGGAGTTTCGCGAGGACCTGTACTACCGCATCAGCGAGATCACCCTGTCGATTCCACCACTGCGTGACCGGCCCGGCGATGCCGTGCTCATTGCCAGGGCACTGCTGCAGCATCACGTGTCCCAGGGCACCGGGGGCGCACGCGAGTTCAGCCGCGCGGCGATGCAGGCCATCGAGAGCTACGACTGGCCGGGCAACGTGCGCGAGCTGGAAAACAAGGTCAAGCGCGGCACCATCATGGCCTCCGGCAAGCTCATCGAGCCGGACGATCTGGAACTGGAAAGCGATGCCCCCGACGTCCCGCTGACGCTCAAGGACGTTCGCGAGCGGGCCGAGGTGGATGCCGTGCGCCAGGCGCTCATCATGAACGACGGCCAGATCGGCAAGGCCGCCGAGACGCTTGGCGTCAGCCGGCCGACCATCTACCACCTCATCAAGAAGTTCAATCTCACCACCTGAGCCGCGGCTCAGAAGTCCAGGCCCGCCGTGCGCAGGGCATCGGTGAGCGGTGTCAGCCAGGGCGCGTAATGCCGCCAGCGCTGGCGTGAACTGCGGTACACCGGCTGGCGCACCTGCCAGCGGCTGGCGGTGGTCACCGCGCGTTCAACCTCGTTGAAGCGCAGGCAGCGCTCGTCCCAGGGCAGGTCGAGGTAGTCCAGCAGGCGGCGTGCGCCGGCCTCGATGTCGTCGGTGAGCGCCTCGTAGGACACCTGCAGCGGCGGCGTCGGCAACACTGCCTCCCAGTGCGCCATCAGCCTGCGGTAGGCGGGGTAGTAGTGGCCCAGGCCCGCCAGCGAAAAGCTGTACTCGTGGTTGCCGCGGAAATTCTGGAAGTATCCCGACAGGCAGGTGTCGGCCGGATTGCGCTGGCAGTGGATGACGCGCGCGCCCGGCAGCAGCACGGCGATCAGGCCGAGGAAGCGGAAATTCAGCGGCATCTTGTCGGTGATCCGCCTTGCCCGCGGTGCGCGGGCACCCACCTGGCGTGCGTAGGCTTCGCCGAAGCCGCGCACCAGCTCGGGCGTCACGTGCTGCATCACGCCGGGCCAGGCAGTTCCGGCGTCGCGGGGCAGGGTCTGGCTGAGGGCCGCCATGTCCGGCAGCTCCCCGGCGGCGTGCGTCGCCGGGTGGGCGGCGAGGATCTGCTCCACCAGCGACGTACCGGAGCGGGGCATGCCGACGATGAACACGAAGCGATCGTCGGCATGCCCGTGGGCCGCCAGTTGCCTGATGCGTTCGTGGCTGAACACCTCGGCGATGGCGGCGAATCCGGCATCCACGGCGGCCGGATCGTAGTGATAGCCCTTGGCCGCATTGCCGGCCTGGT
>CAYGQN010000026.1:17591-21311 GCA_964351795.1 uncultured Gammaproteobacteria bacterium | reverse complement strand
GCGGGGTAGGGCTCCGGGGCGCCCGGCAGGACCTCGCCGAGGCAGGCCTCGGCGTGGTCGGCGCAGGAGCCACAGCAGCCGGATACATTCAGATGTTCGCGAAGTTCATCCAGGGACTGCAGGCCGTTGGCCGCCGCTTCGCGGATGTCCTGTTCGGTGATTCCGTTGCAGATACACACGTACATACCCGTTGCACCCTGCCTGTGATTGCCTACTGTAGAAGGAATCGTAGTGCAAATGAGAACCGTTCGCAAGCGTTCGGCATAAAAAAACGTGACCCCTGTCCGGGGCCACGTCATCGACTGCGGCCGGACCGGCTCAGACCTGCGATTGCAGGTAGTTCTGAAGCCCGATCTTGTCGATAAGGGCCAGCTGGGTTTCCAGCCAGTCCACGTGCTCCTCCTCGCTTTCGAGGATGTCCTCGAACAACTCCCGCGAGACGTAATCCGCGCAGCTTTCGCAGTAGGCAATCGCCTCGCGCAGGTCGGGCAGGGCATCGTGTTCCAGGGCGAGATCGGCCTTGAGCATCTCGGGGACGTTCTCACCGATACGCAGGTGGCCGAGGTCCTGCAAGTTGGGCAGGCCGTCCAGGAACAGGATGCGCTCGATGAGCGCATCGGCATGCTTCATCTCGTCCATGGACTCCTCGTACTCCTTGGCATTGAGTTTCTCGAAGCCCCAGTTACGCAGCATGCGCGCATGGAGAAAATACTGGTTGATGGCGGTCAGCTCATTCTTGAGCACCGTGTTCAGGTACTCGATAACCTTTGAATCACCTTTCATCTGGTTCTGCCCTCGGGGGAAAATTCAGGCCGCATGGTAACGCATCGATCGGGCTGGAATGCCAACGGGACTTGGGATTGAGAGCGCTTCTCATCCGCATCACTCTTCAATGCCGGGCGCGCGCCGCTATACTGCGCGCGTCAGTCAGCGCCAACCCCGCCGGCAACGGAGCCTGGAAGCCAAACCCACCATGAGCAATCCCTGGCAGAACTACAAAGGCCTGCCGCCTTTCGACCATATCGATGCCGCGGCCCTGGGCGAGGCGGTGACGGATGCGCTGACGGCCAACCGGGCCGCCCTGGCAGCGCTCGCCAGTGAACCGACAGGCGGGGCCGCGGCCCTGGTCTCGCTCATGGACGACTGGTCCGAACGCCTGCACCGGGCCTTCTCGCCCCTGTCCCACCTGCATGCGGTCGCCGACTCCCCGGCCATGCGCGAGGCCTACGAGCAGGCCCTGCCGGCGGTCATCAACTACAGTTCCGAGCTTGGCCAGCACCGCGGCCTGTACGAGGCACTGACCGCGGCGGCTGCCAGCGCCGAGGCCGGCAGCGAGGAAGCCCGCGTCATCGAACTCGCCCTGCGCGACTTCCGCCTCGCCGGCGTGAGCCTGCCCGAAGCGGGGCGCGAGCGCGTGCGCAGCCTGAGCGAGAAAATCGCCCGGGCGCAGTCGCTGTTCGACAAGAACGTCCTCGATGCGACGGAAGGCTTCACACTGACCGTCACCGACGAGGCGCGCCTGGACGGCCTGCCCGACAGCGTCCGCCGGGCGGCCCGGCGCACGGCCGAGGCCAGGGGCGTGGACGGCTGGCAGTTCACGCTGATGCTGCCGAGCTACCTCGGCGTGATGATGCACGCCCGCTCGGGCGAGCTGCGCCAGCAGCTGTACGAGGCATTCGTCACCCGCGCTTCGGAGTGCGGACCACTGGCCGGGCAGTGGGACAACAGCGAACTCATGGTCGAGATCCTGCGTCTGCGTCGCGCCCTCGCACGCGAGCTCGACTATGACAGTTACGCCGGGTATTCCCTGGCAACGAAGATGGCCGGCTCGCCGGCCGAGGTCATCGGGTTCCTGCAGGATCTCGCCCGCCGCGCCCGGCCCTACGCCGAGCGCGAACTGGCCGAGCTGGCCGCTTTCGCCGCCAGCGAGTTCGGCGCCGGGGAACTGCAAGCCTGGGATATCCCCTACTACAGCGAACAATTGCGCCAGCGTCGCTTCGACCTGTCCGACGAGGTCCTGCGCGAGTACTTCCCGTTGCCGCGCGTGCTGCAGGGCCTGTTCACGATCACCGAATCCCTGTACGGCGTTCGCATCACCCCGGCAACGGCGCCGGTGTGGCACGAGGACGTACAGTTCTTCCACGTGCACGACGCGCACGGGCAACTGCAGGCGATGTTCTACCTGGACCTGTACGCGCGCACCGGCAAACGCGGCGGCGCCTGGATGGACGACTGCCTGATCCGCCGGCGCCTGGGCGACGGCGTCCAGCCGCCGGTGGCCTACCTGAACTGCAATTTCACCGAGCCCGAACCAGACCGCCCGGCGCTGCTCAGTCACCAGGATGTGACCACCCTGTTCCACGAATTCGGTCATGGCCTGCATCACATGCTCACGCGCATCTCGCGCGGGCCCATCTCGGGTATCAACGGCGTGGCCTGGGACGCGGTGGAACTGCCCAGCCAGCTCATGGAGAACTGGTGCTGGGAGCGCGAATCCCTGGACCTCATCAGCGCCCACGTGGACAGCGGTCAGCCGCTGCCGGAGGCCATGTTCGAGCAGCTGCTGGCCAGCCGCCGCTTCCAGGCCGGCATGCAGATGCTGCGCCAGATCGAGTTCGCCCTGTTCGACATGCGCCTGCACAGCGATTTCGACCCGGACGCCGACACCGGCATCCAGGGCCTGCTCGACGCCGTGCGCGCCGAGGTGGCCGTGGTGTCCTACCCGCCCTGCAACCGCTTCCAGAACGGCTTCAGCCACATTTTCGCCGGCGGCTATGCCGCGGGCTACTACAGCTACAAGTGGGCCGAGGTCCTTGCCGCGGACACTTTCTCGGCCTTCGAGCAGGCCGGCATCCTCGACCGTGCCACCGGCCAGCGGTTCCTGGACACGCTGCTCTGCCGCGGAGGTCTGCGCGACCCGATGACGCTGTTCCGGGACTTCATGGGTCGCGAGCCGAAGGTGGACGCCTTGCTGCACCAGGCCGGGATCGACACATGAAGCGCGGCCTTGCGCCAATGCTGCTGCTGGCCGCAGCCGGGCTCTGCGCCGGCGCCGAGGCCGAGACGATGTACGTCATCGACAAGCTGCTGGTCGGCATCCACCAGACCCGGGCCCTGGACAGCCCCATCACCCGTGTGCTGCCCACCGGGACCGAGCTGGAGGTGCTGGAGCGCGACGGTGAGATCGCCCGCGTGCGCGGGCCCGGAGGCGAGGAGGGCTGGGTGGATGCGGGCTACCTGATGAAGGAACGCCCGGCCGCCCTTGTCGTGGACGAGCTGGAATCCGAGAACCGGCGCCTCGCCGGGGCCCTTGCCAGGGCCGAGGAAGAACTGGCCGCCGCGGCCGCGGCACCTGCGCCTGCCGGCACCGCTGCGCCCGCTGCTGCCACTGCTGCTGACCGCGCCGACCAGCCGGCGGCTGCCGGCGAGCTGGAACGCAAGCTGGCCTCCGAGCGCCTGCGCGCCGGCGAGCTCAAGGCGCGCATATCCGAGTTGCAGGCCATCCGCGAGCAGCAGGAGGAACGCCTGGCGGGCATCGCCGGCCTGGAGGCCCGGATCGCCTCGCTGCAGGCCGAGCTCGACAGCTACCGCGGCGCCAGCGGCGAGGGCGGCAACACGGTGCTTGCCATCGGCCGCTTGCTGCTCGGTTCCAAGGCGGCGGTGATCACCCTGCTCGTCCTGCTGCTGCTGGCGGCCGGTGGCGGGATGCTGGCCATGGAC
>CAYGQN010000026.1:0-17581 GCA_964351795.1 uncultured Gammaproteobacteria bacterium | reverse complement strand
GAACGTCAATTCCATCCGCGCTCGCCTGGCCCATGTGCTGGACTGGCTGGCCAGCGAGCAGCCCGACCTGCTGGCCCTGCAGGAAACCAAGACGCCCGACCAGCGCTTCCCCGTCGAGGCCATAGAGGCCGCCGGCTACCGCTGCGTGTGCAACGGGCAGGCGTCCTACAACGGTGTGGCGATGCTGTCGCGGGAAGCCTTCGAACCGGCCCTGACCGACCTCGGGGACCCTGGCGACGAGCAGCGCCGTGTGCTCGGCGGGCGCCTCGGGGACTGGCGGGTACTGAACCTGTACGTCCCGAACGGCTCGGAAGTGGGCAGCGACAAGTACGCCTACAAGCTCGCCTGGCTGGACCGCCTGGCCGGCGTCATCGACGCGCTGCTGGCCGAGGACGGCCCGCTGCTGGTGGTCGGCGACTTCAATATCGCGCCGGCCGACATCGACGTCCACGATCCGGCCGCCTGGCAGGGCAGTGTGCTGGTCAGCCCGGCCGAACGCGAGCGCCTGCAAGGGCTGCAGACGGCCGGCCTCGTCGACCTGTTCCGCCATTTCCAGGCCGCCGGCGAGCAGTTCTCCTGGTGGGACTACCGCGCCGCGGCCTTCCGGCGCAATCGCGGCCTGCGCATCGACCTCATCCTGGCCAACGAGGCGGCGCTGGCGCGCAGTACGGGCTGCCGCATCGACAGCGTCCCGCGCGGCTGGGACAAGCCCTCCGACCACGCGCCCGTCGTTGCCGAATTCCACTGACAGCCGGCCGGGGCCGCGGGGACCGACACCATTGGCAACGATTATTGCGGCCGGCGGGGCTGCATCCTCGCCCGCGAGGCGCTAGCATCGGCGCATGGACTTCGATTTCGACCATTGGGCCCGTCTGGCCGCCGAGGATCCGGAACGCTTCGAGCGCGAGCGCGCCGAGGCCCTCGCCGGCATCATCGCCGAGGCCCCGGACAGCATCCGCCCGCGCCTGACCGGCCTGCAATGGCAGCTCGACCAGGTCCGCGACCGCGCCGATGCACCCATGGGCGCGTGCATGCGCATGTACCGGATGATGTGGGATTCGGTCATTGGCGAGGACGGCCTGCTGGAAGCCCTGCAGCGCCTGGCGCGGCCGGCGGAGCCGCCACCGCGGCGGCGCTCGGCGACCGTGGTGCCGTTCCCCGGCACCGAGCCAGACCCGCCGGCCTGAGCGCGAACGCACCCGCGCTTGAATAATTCCGGGTCCGGCTCTAGAATCGCGCCCCTTTTTCAGCTCCTGCGACCCGGGAAGGCAACACGCCATGAAAGCCGAGATTCATCCGACCTACCACGAAGTGCAGGTGACCTGCAGCTGTGGCAATACCTTCACCACGCGCTCGACCTACGCCGGCGCCGAAATGTCGCTGGACGTCTGCTCGGCCTGCCATCCGTTCTACACCGGCAAGCAGAAGCTGATGGACACGGCCGGCCGCGTCGACAAGTTCCGTCGCAAGTACAGCCGCACCTGAGCAGCGCGGCGCCTGTCGCCGCGATCGCCACCACCGCGCCGGCACCACGGCGTGGAACTTCCCCGGACCGGGCCTGTCAGAACCTTCGCGTTCCCCTGAAGACGCAGCCGCCCTCCTCCCTGGGCGGCAGTTCAACGGTCCCGCTTCCCCCAGCCGGGGACCGTTTCGGCCCCCGGGGTCCTACCCCCCTTCAATCGCCCCGGGGGCCATCTTCCGATCACATGACGTCCAGGCCCGGCCCCAGCCACCTGGCCAGCCAGTTGCGAAGGCCCTCCTGGGCATCCCTGTTCAGGCTCGAGAACAATTCCACACCCACCACGTTCGCGTGCTCGCCGACCAGCTTCAGGGTCTTCAGGCGGGCACTGGCCGCGGCGTTGCGACTGAGCTTGTCGGACTTGGTGAGCACGATCACCACGGGCCGCCCGGCCGCGCTCAGCAGTGCCAGCGCCTGCCAGTCCGATTCCTGCATGGGGCGGCGGATATCGGTGAGCAGGAACACGCCGTTGAGGCTCTGCCGGGACGACAGGTAATCGGGGATGAGCTGCTGCCAGCGCTGCTGCTCGGCCCGCGGGGCGCTGGCGTAACCGTAGCCGGGCAGGTCCACCAGCCGGAGAGCCTCCGAGAGGCCGAACACCACCAGCTGGCGGGTCCGGCCCGGCGACTTGCTGGTGCGCGCCAGCTGGCGCCGCCCGGTCAGTGCATTGATGAGCGTGGACTTGCCGGCATTGGAGCGGCCGACGAACGCCACCTCGGCGCCGGCATCGGGCGGCAACTGCTTCAAGGCTGCTGCAGCGACGGTAAATTCGGCCTGCCGCATCAATGCAGCTACGGCGTCCCGGGAAGCGGCCGATAAACTGTCAGCCTCTGGCATTTTCTAGTATCCTTTTGCGCTTGTGGCGGTGCTTTGCCTGCCGCCCGGATTGTATACCCTGACACGACAACGCCAACGAAACTCTCCTCAAGGCCCAGCGATGCGTCACAGCAAAAAAATTCTCTGCGGAATTGCCCTTGCCCTGTTACTGCCAGCCGCGAGCTTCGCCGGCGGACAGGAAAAAGCCGCCTCCTGTGCGGCCTGCCACGGTGCCGACGGCAACAGCGCCGCACCGAACTACCCGAACCTGGCCGGCCAGCACGCCAGCTACACCGTGCAGCAGCTCAAGGCGTTCAAGTCCGGAGCACGGGAAAACGCCATCATGGCCGGCATGGTCGCCGCCCTGTCCGAGCAGGACATGAAGGAAATCGCGGCGTGGTATTCCACCCTGGCGCCGCGCATCGGCTCGGCGGACCCGGAGCTGGTCGCCCGTGGCGAGCAGCTGTACCGCGGCGGCGACAAGGACGCCGGGGTACCGGCCTGCATGGCCTGCCACGGGCCCAGCGGCGCCGGCATGCCGGGCTCGGCCTATCCCCTGCTGTCCGGCCAGCACGCCGAGTACACGGCTGCACAGCTGACCGCCTACCACGATGGCACGCGTGGCGGTGCCCAGGCTGCGGTCATGCAGACCATCGCGGCGCGCCTGAGTGCCGAGGACATCGCCGCCCTGGCTTCCTACCTGCAGGGGCTGCACTGAGCGCAACCCCGCCCGGGCAACCGGGCGGGCGTTAACCGGGCGTTCATCGCAACGGCCGGACAATCCCGCCACCTCCCACGCGTCAGGCAACCAGAATGATCACACTCCCGCGTTTGCTTCGTCTCCCGTTCATCCTCGCCGCCCTGTTCCTGGCAGCCGCCCCGGCGGTTGCCGAGGAATTCCGCCAGGGCGTGGACTACGAACTGGTCGAGCCGGCCCAGAACACCAGCGCCGACGACAAGATCGAGGTGCTTGAAATCTTCTGGTACGGCTGCCCGCACTGCTTCGATTTCGAGCCCTTCATCGACACCTGGCTGGAGGACAAGCCCGACGATGTCGCCTTCGTGCGAATGCCGGCTGTGTTCCGCCAGAGCTGGGCGATTCACGCGCGCGCTTTCTATGCAGCCGAGGCCATGGGTGTCCTCGACAAGGTGCACAGCGAACTGTTCCGCGCCATCCATGTCGATCGGCGCGAGCTGTTCGACCAGGAATCCATCGCGGCATTTGTCGCCGGCCAGGGTGTGTCCGAGGCCGAGTTCAACAGCGCCTACGAGTCATTCTCCATCGAGGGCAAGAGCCGCAAGGCCGCCCAGATGAGCCGCGCCTACGGCATCACCGGCGTCCCGGCCGTGATCATCAACGGCAAGTACCGCAGCTCCGGGCGCATGGCCGGCAGTTACGAGCGCCTGCTAAAGGTGGTGGACTTCCTGGTCGCTAAGGAGCGTGAAGGGCTGCAAGCCGGCTCCTGATCGCGCCAGATTGAGCTTCCCCGGGAATCACTCCCCGGGGCGGAACCGGCGTACTCGGGGCTCGCTGCCCGGCCCCGGCTGCAGCCCCGCCAGGGCTGCCGACGAATGACGCCGACCCGAGTACGAGGATAATGTCAGACCCCAGGGCAGCCAGCGCGAAGGAACCATCTGCCGCCGAGGCCGAAAGCAACGCCCGGCTGCGACGCAAGCTGATCAAGTTTGTTTTCCGCCAGTATGGCCAGAGCCAGGGCCTGGACGCGGCACTGGGGCGCCTGCACAAGCGCCTGCGCGATGGCAGTCGCCGCCAGGACATCGACGAAAGCGTCGATGTCGTGCTCGACGAGATGTTGTCCCTCGCCGACGAAGCCAACCGACCCCGCCGCGCCGGCACCGTTCTGGCGGCGCTCGGCCTGAAAGTTCACTGGAGCGACCCGGCGGCTGCCCAGCAGTGCGATCAGTTGCGCGCCGTTGTCGACGAAGCCCAGGCCGTGCAGCGCTTCGTCGACCTGGTCAATCGTCAGCTCGCCGCGACCGCACCGGACGGCGGCTGGCACGGCTCGGTCCGCGCGCTGGAGCGCATGCTGGCGCGCGTGGAACCGGCCCTTGCCATCAATCTCAGCCGCCTGCGGGCGCGCCTGTCACAGGTGGAGGCGCAAGCGGAATTCTTCGACGTCGTCGAGGAAATCGCCGATACCCTGGCGCAGTTGCAGCGTGGGCAGGCAAACGAGCCGCATGCGGAACAGGCCGCCGAGGCCATCAGCGAAACCGCAGCCAGCCTGCAGAAGCTCATCGAACACCTCAGCCTGCCGACCGATTACGAGCAGGCCCGCCGCGAACTCATCGACCGCCTGACCAGGCATCCCAGCGAGCCCTCGCGGGTACTCATCAGCAGCGTGGCGGAAACCCTGGCCGGTGTGCATCGAAGCCTGCAGGGCCAGGTACGCGACATCGCCGGCTTTCTCAAGACCACCCAGCTGCGCCTGCAGGCACTGCACTCGCATTTGCTGAGCTCGGCCAATATCCGCGCCGAAGCCCTGCGCGACGGCGATCGGCTCGAAGAGCTCATCTCGGGGCATGTCGCCGGAATCCGCAACAGCATGGATGACGCGGACGATATCGCTGCACTCAAGGCGGCGATCAATGCGCAGCTGAGCAGCATCGATGATGACGTGGCCGCCTATGTCGAGAGCGAGAACCAGCGCGTGGCGCGAACCGAGCAGGAAGTCACCAAGCTCACCACGCAGCTGGAAGACCTCGCCAACCAGACGCTCACCCTCCAGGACGCACTGGCCGAGGAGCAGACCCGGGCGAAAAGTGATGCCCTCACCGGCGTGCCCAACCGGCTTCACTACGAGGAACGCCTGCGCTCCGAGTACGAGGCCTGGAAGGCCGGCAAGTACAAGCTGGCGCTGGTGGTCATCGACATCGACCTGTTCAAGAGCATCAACGACGAATACGGCCACCATGCCGGGGACAAGGTGCTGGCGACGGTGGCAGCGCAGTTGTCGGGGCAGATCCGGGGCACCGATTTCTTCGCCCGCTATGGTGGCGAGGAGTTTGTGCTGCTGCTGCCGGGTACCAGTCTGGCCGATGCGGAGCGGCTCGCCGACAAGCTGCGCCGGAACATCGAGGACTGTCGCTTCCGCTACGGCGATGCACCGGTGCCGGTGACGGTGTCCTGCGGCGTCGCCGAATTCCGCGACAACGACATGCCGGAGGCGGTGTTCCAACGCGCCGATGATGCCCTCTACCGCGCCAAGGAGCAGGGCCGCAACTGCACCTGCGCCGACAGCAGCGCGATAGCGGCCTGAGCGGCTAAACCACCGCCCTCAGGCATCTGCGGCGGGGCGTGCCTCCCGGCCGTCGCGGGCACGGGCCTTCTCACGCTGCTTCTCGGGCATGAAAGCGATGATGGTCTCGCCGGGTTCGGGCTCAAGCGCCTTGCGCGCGGTGGCCACGGCGAGCTCGCCCTCGCCATCCACACTGAGCAACAGCATGGCCTCGCTGCCGGGGCCGGCCTGGTAGGCCTGGAAATCGAAGTCCTCGGTCAGGCGTGTGCGCTGGAAACGCCAGCCCTGGAAATGCCGGCGCAGCAACTCGTCGTATTCCCATTGCTCGGCCAGCTGCGTGCCGCGCAGCGACGGCACGACGCCCTTGGTGTCCTCGTCGGTGCCGGTCGCTATGGGCAGCTGGAACACGCGGTTGCGCCCCAGCTCGTTGCCGAAACGGGTACATACCAGGGCGTTGTAGGCATCGTTGTCGGTGCCGGCAATGAGATAACCGACCTCGCTGAGGTCCAGCGAGTGCTCGGCCGATTCGGAGATTGCCTGGCCGTAGAAGATCGGCAGGCCGGCCAGGCGCGCCGGGCGCAGGCGATGCCAGGAGGAATCGACGATTTTCACCGGGATATCCAGCTTCTGGAGCTGCAGGCCGAGGTCCGTGCTCCATGGCGACGCACCGATCAGCAGCACGCCGTTCTTGCGCGCGGCCGCCAGGCCCAGCCACCGCGCCATCGGACCGATGGTGAACCCGTGCAGCGTCACCGTGAGAATGATGAGCGCGAACATCAGCGGTACGAGGCGATCGGCATCGGCATGACCGAGTTCGGCCAGGGTGGGCGCGAAGGCGCCGGCCACGGCCGCGGCCACCACGCCGCGCGGCGCTATCCAGCCGAGGAACAGCCGTTCACGCCAATCCATGCCGGCGCCGATGGTCGCCAGGAACACCGTCACCGGCCGGGCAACGAAGATGATGACCGCCAGCATCAGGCCCGCCCTGAAGTCGATGCTCAGCAAGGCGTCGAGATCGAGTTCCGCGGTCAGCAGAACGAACAGCGCCGACACCAGCAGCACCGTCAGGTATTCCTTGAACCGGCGCAACTCCTCAATGCTCGGCAGGCGCGAGTTGCCCAGCACCACCCCGAACAGGGTGACCGCCAGCAGCCCGGCCTCCTCCTGGACGGAATTGGCCACGGCGAAGACGATGAGCACCATCGTGAACATCACCGGCCCTTTCAGGTACTCCGGCACGTGACCTCGCCGGTACGACCAGGCGATCACCAGGCCGAGTCCACCACCCATGATTGCGGCTACACCGATGGCTGCGGCCAGGTGGGCTGCCACTTCCCCGATGGCACTGCCTGCCCCGGCGAACACGAAATAATCGAACACCAGCACGGCCAGCAGGGCGCCGATGGGATCGTTGATGATGCCCTCCCACTTCAGCAGCGACCCGGTACGCTGGCGCAGCCGCGCCTGCTTCAGCAGGGGCATGATCACGGTGGGGCCGGTGACGACGATGATGGCACCGAACACCAGGGCGACAGGACCGGACAGGCCGCCGATCCAGAAGGCACTGGCCGCGCCGAGCGCCCAGGCGATGGGTACGCCGGCGAATACGAGCCGGCGCACGCCGATGGCCGCCGTCCGTAACTCGTGCAGGCGCAGGTTGAGGCCGCCCTCGAACAGGATGATGGCAACACCGAGCTTGATGACCGGCTCCAGCAGCGGCCCGAGGGCTTCGCCCGGCCGTAACAGGCCGAGCACCGGCCCGGCGACAATACCGCAGACGGTGAACAGGACAATGGCGGGAACTCGAAAGCGCCAGGACACCCACTGTGCCGCAACGCCGAGGCTGATGACCATGACTGCCATGTCGAGATGGGATTCGTGCATGGGGCGGGTGCCTGGCCTGGCCACGCCGGTGCCGTCCTCGGGCAAGCCGGAGCGGTGCTGTGTCGCGTGTGTCAGGAGTGGCGCGCCCGAGAGGATTCGAACCTCTGACCTTCGGCTCCGGAGGCCGACGCTCTATCCAGCTGAGCTACGGGCGCTGCACGGCTGCCGGGGTCCGCGGAAACCCGCGGTATGGCCCATTGGCAGCGGTCGCTAGTGTACTTGTTTTCAACGGGGTTTTGTTGTTCCGCAGATGCCCGGCGCGCAGCGGCCCGGCGCGGCTTGCACAGGCCGCGCACAGGCGGCATTGTCGCCTTCAGCCATGTCGCGGCCGCGCAGGATTCAAGCCGGCCGTCGGCTCGTGTAGTGTCTGTACAAGGCCAGGTGACAGGCACCAGTGGCCAGCGGATGGGCGGTTCCGGCGGCGTCGCGCTGCTTATGGCCCAACCCTATGATTTCGCTATAATAGGCGGCTGCCGGGCACTGTCGCGCGGCGTAGCCTGAATCCGACAACCACCGACACCGGCGAGAGACCGGTCCTGCCGAGGAATGCGAGAATGAGCCAACACGAAGACGCCCAGTTCATGCGCCTTTTCACCCTGATGTGCGTTGCCCTCGCAATCTTCTGCGTGGCAATGATTGTTCTCAGCCGCGTGATTGTCGCCGGGACAACTGCCGAGACCCTCACCGATGCCGAGCTGGAACGCATTGCGCCGGTCGGCCAGGTGAACACCGGTGAGCCCATCGATCCGGCGGCCCCCGCAATGACCGAGTCAGCCGACAAGGCCGTGGACAAGGCCGAGGCGGCCGTCGCCGCCACCGTGGCCGACGCCGGCACGGCCACGGGCGGAAGCGGTGGACGGGGCCAGGAGGTCTACGACTCCGCCTGCTTCATCTGCCATGCCTCGCCGGCGGTGGGCGCACCGGTGCTCGGCAACGACGAGAACTGGGCACCGCGAATCGCCAAGGGCATGGACGTCCTCTACGACCACGCCATCAACGGCTACCAGGGCGAGAATGGCCTGATGCCTGCCAAGGGTGGCCGCGCCGACCTCTCGGACGATGACGTGAAGGCCGCCGTCGAGTACATGGTCGCCAAGAGCGGCGGTGCCGACGTGGTGGGCGGTGTCGAGAGCGCCGATGCCGGCGCCGCAGCCGGCGATGAGGTCGCAACGGAGGAATCCGAAGCGATGGTCGATGAGACCGCGGCTGCCGAGGAGGCTGCCGTGGACGAAAGCTCCACGGCCGACAACAATGCCGAAGGCAAACAGGTGTATGACACCGCCTGCTTCATCTGCCACGCATCGGGCGCGGCTGGCGCTCCCAAGCTCGGCGATGCCGCCGCCTGGGCTCCGCGCATCGAGCAGGGTATGGATGTCGTTTACGAACATGCCATCAAGGGCTTCATGGGCAATGCCGGCATGATGCCGCCGAAGGGCGGGCGCACCGACCTGTCGGATGAACAGGTCAAGGCTGCGGTCGATTACATGGTCGACGCATCGAAGTAGCCCCCACAGCTTCAGCACGCTGACAAGACCCCGCGCCGCGCCGGCGCGGGGTTTTTTTTTTGCGCCCGTTGCGGAAGAGTCCCAATCCGGGACAGGCATGGGCTCGGGCGCCTTCGGAGACATCCATCGACTGGCCGGGAAGCCCCGTCTCCGGACCAGGCCGCATTTGACCACCCCGCCCCGGCGGCGTAGATTTTTCACCTCATGGAGGAAATCTTGATACCCGGAGGTCACGGATGACCCGCGCCAGAAAAACGCTTGTTTGCGTCGAAACCACCCCCTACTACCACTGTTTCGGCCGTTGCGTGCGCCGCGCATTCCTGTGCGGTAAAGATACCTATTCGGGCCGCTCTTACGAGCATCGCCGTGCCTGGATCCAGGAACGCCTGGCGCAGCTCACCCGGGTCTTTGCCATCGATCTGTGTGCCTACGCCCTTATGAGCAATCACTACCATCTGGTGCTTCGGCTCAAGCCGGAACGCTGTGATGCCTGGTCGGATATCGAGGTAGTCGAGCGGTGGATGCAACTGTTTGCCGGGACGCCGCTCATGCGCCGCTACGCAAAAGGCGAACAACTCAGCCAAGACGAGCAGGCAACAGCCCGGGAAATCGTCGGGCAGTGGCGACGTCGGCTCAGTGACCTTTCATGGTTCATGCGCTGCCTGAATGAACACATCGCCCGACGGGCCAATGCCGAGGACGGCTGCACGGGCCATTTCTGGGAGGCGCGGTTCAGATCCCAGGCGCTGCTGGATGACATCGCATTGCTTAGGGGCATGGTCTACGTGGATCTGAATCCGATCCGGGCGAGCCTGGCAAGCACAATTGAAGACAGTCACTACACCGCCGCACGACAGCGCTTTGAAGCCCTGATCCAGGGAGGTAAAAAGCAGGAGGGTGATTCGGATCTTACCATCCTGGCGCCATTTTTCTCCGACGAACCACAGGAGGGCGAGCCGCCACTACCATTCCGCGCGACCGACTACCTCGAGCTTCTGGACACCACCAGTCGCTGCTGCGTCCAGGGTAAGCGCGGTTTCGTTTCCGGCTCGAAGCCGCGGCTCATCGAACGGCTGGGAATTGACGCACACGCGTGGCTGCACTGCATGGTGACGGTCCGCGGACCAAGGCACCGCGCACTGGGGTCTCCCGGCGCACTGCGCCAGTTCGCAGCAACCTTATCCTTGAAATGGGTGCATGGCATAAGCCAGTCCGCCGCAATGTATCCAACATGACCGCTCGATAAGCGCAGCTCCCGGCGACGAACCTTCCATCTGGCCACTGATTCAGCACGGCGAGGCCTTGATTCAAACCGCCCACGCCGCTGTATTGGCGGGTGTCAGCGGTGTTCATCCAAACACTGCAGCAGAATTGGTCGGGACGGGGCGATAGCGGTGGTTGCGTGCGGTTGCCTGCCGAGCATTTCGATTTGCGGCCGCTGCAAGCTCTCAATTGCAATTTCACCGCCCGATTGCGGCCTCTGCGGGAGCAACGCCTGCCAGAAATTCCCGCCCCTGGCTAGACGTTCTCCTGATCGGTGCCTGTCCCGAATCGAGAGACGGAATCGGTGCCTGTCCCTAATCGGAGGGCACCTCCCTAATCGGAGGGAGGCAGGGAGCGGGTTTCCTGCTCGGCTCGCTGGTAGGCGTAACCGCCGATGTCCTGCCAGGCCTGCATCTTGTCGCGGAAAGCTTCGTAGGCCTCGTAGATGGCCTGGAACCGCGGATTGCGTGCCGCTTCCTCCGCCAGCGCCTCACGCGTGAAGGTACGCAGGGCCATGAGCACGTCCTGCGGCAAGGGCGCAATCTGCACCCGGGCGTTGCCCTTGAGGGTTTGCAGGGCATCGGCATTGGCCGCGTCCATGCGGGCCAGGATGCGCACGTTGGCCGCCGCCGCGGCCGTCTCCACCATGCGCTGCAGATCAGGGCCGAGACTGTTCCACGCCTCGGTGTTCACCAGCAGCTCCAGCACCGTGCCCGGCTCGTGCCAGCCAGGGTAGTAGTAATGCCCGGCGGCGCGGTCGAGCCCCATGCGCAGATCGTGGAAGGGGCCAATCCACTCCGTGGCATCCAGGGTCTTGCGTTCCAGCGCGGTATAGACCTCCGAGCCGGCCAGTAACACCGCGTTGCCGCCAGCCTTCGCGAACACCTTGCCGCCGAGGCCGGGGATGCGCATCTTCAGCCCGTCCAGGTCGGCAGCGGAGTTGATGACCTTGTTGAACCAGCCGGCCATCTGCTGGCCGGTATTGCCCATCGGAAACGGGATGGCGCCGAACGGCTCGTAGGCACTGCGCCACAGCGCCTGGCCCTCCCCGCCGTACAGCCAGGCGTTCATGCCCGCGGCGGTCATTCCGAATGGCACGGTGGACATGAACTGCACCTGCGGGACCTTGCCGGCCCAGTAGTAGGCCGAGCCATGGCCCATCTCCACGGCGCCACTGGTCACGGCGTCGAACACCTGCAGGGCCGGAATCAGCTCGCCACCGGCGAACACGTCGATCTTCAGGCGCCCGTTGCTCATCAGCTCCAGGTCGCGCGCGAATGCCTCCACGCCTTCCTGCACAACCGGGAAGTTCGCCGGCCAGGTGGTGACCATCTTCCAGCGATAGGTGCGGGAGGTGTCGATGTGCCCCTCGGCCGAGGGAGCCCGATCGCCGCCACAGCCGGCCAGCAATACCAGCAACAGTGCCAGCCCGACGGTCGCGACTGCGGAAAATCTCATGTTTCCCCCACGGGCGCGGGCTTGCCGGCAACCGGGCGCATGGCTGAGCGGACGTTCACGGATGCGCTCAGGCCGGCTGCAGGCCGGCATAAGCCGCCACCAGCCACTTGGCCCCGTCGCGCTCGAAATTCACCTGCACGCGGGCGTGCGCGCCGCTGCCTTCCAGGTTCAGGACGATGCCTTCGCCGAACCGGTTGTGCACCACCCGCTGCCCGAGCGCCAGGCCCGTATCGCTGCTGGGCTCCTCGACGCGAAAAGACCCCGGCCGGGCGATATCACCGCCCAGCCTGACCTCGCTCACCAGCTCCGTCGGCAGCTCGCGCAGGAATCGCGACGGGGTCGGATAGTACTCGCTGCCATGGATACGGCGGCTTTCGGCATAGGTCATCCACAAGCGCTGGCGGGCCCGGGTGATTCCCACGTAGCACAGGCGGCGTTCCTCCTCGAGGCCGCGCGCGTCCTCCACCGAGCGCTGGTGCGGGAACAGGCCCTCCTCGACGCCGGCGAGAAACACGTTGTTGAACTCCAGGCCCTTGGCGCTGTGCAGGGTCATCAGCTGGACGCTGTCCTCGTAGGCATCGGCCTGACCCTCGCCGGATTCCAGCGCCGCATGCGCGAGAAACGCGGCCACGGGGCTCAGCCCTGCGTCCTCCTCGGCCGGCGCGAACTCGGCCGCCGCGCGGACGAGTTCCTCCAGGTTCTCTGCCCGGTCGGCGGCCTTTTCGGCCCCGTCGCGCATGTAGTGATCCGTGAGCTTCACCGCGGCAATGACGTGTTCGAGTGTTTCCTCGAGCGCCAGTCCCTCGGTTTCCCGCGCCAGGCGCTCGATGAGCTTGCCGAAGGCTTCCAGCGCATTGCAGGCCCGGCCGCCGAGTTCCTTGTTGGCGACGATGCGCGCGGCCGACTCCCACAAGGAGATGTTGTACTGGCGTGCGGTGTAGCGCAGGGCTTCGATTGTCCTGGCACCCACCCCGCGGGTCGGCGTGTTCACAACCCGCTCGAAGGCCGTGTCATCGGCCCGCGACATCACCAGGCGCAGGTAGGCCAGCGCATCCTTGACCTCGGCGCGTTCATAGAAGCGGAAGCCCCCGGTGACCCGATAGGGCAGGTCGCGCGCGCGCAGGGCATCTTCCAGCACGCGTGACTGCGCGCTGGTGCGATACAGGATGGCGCAGTCCCTGTGGCACTCCCCTTCGTCCACCTGGCGCAGGATGTTCTCGACGATGAAACGGGCCTCGTCGTGCTCGTTGTAGGCGCCGTAGACAGAGATGCGATCGCCGCCGCCGGCCGCCGTCCACAGCTCCTTGCCCAGGCGCCCGGCGTTGTTGGCGATGAGTGCATTGGCTGCGCCGAGAATGGTGCCGGTGGAGCGGTAGTTCTGCTCCAGCCGCACAATCCGGTGGCCGGGATAATCGCGGCCGAATTCCTGCATGTTCTCCACACGGGCGCCGCGCCAGGAATAAATCGACTGATCGTCGTCGCCCACCACGAACAGGCTGCCGCCGTTGCCGCCGAGCATGCGCAGCCAGGCATACTGGATGGCGTTGGTGTCCTGGAACTCGTCCACCAGCACGCGCCGGAAGCGCTGCTGGTAATGCGCCAGCAGGTTGGCGTCTTTTAGCCAGAGCTCATGCGCACGCAGCAGCAGCTCGGCGAAATCCACCAGCCCGGCCCGTTGGCAGGCTTCCTCGTAAGCGGTGTAGATGCGGATGAGCTCGGCGTAGCCGTAGTCGCCCTGGGCATCCAGGTTGTTCGGCCGCAGGCCCTCGTCCTTGCGGGCATTGATGAACCACTGCGCCTCTTTCGCCGGCCACTGGTTCTCGTCGAGGTCCATGCCGCGGATCACGCGCTTGAGCATGCGCAGCTGATCATCGCTGTCGAGAATCTGGAAACCTTCCGGCAGTCCGGCCTCCTGCCAGTGCATGCGCAGCAGCCGATGCGCGATGCCGTGGAAGGTCCCCACCCACATCCCGCGGGCGGGTATGTTCAGCAATTCCTGGATTCGGGCGCGCATCTCGGCCGCGGCCTTGTTGGTGAAGGTCACCGCCAGCACCCCCTGCGGCGATGCCTGGCCGGTCGCGATGTACCAGGCGATACGATGCACCAGCACGCGGGTCTTGCCGCTGCCGGCACCGGCAAGAATCAGCAGGTGGGGCTCCTCGGCGGTGACGGCCTCACGCTGGGCGTCGTTCAGGGGGTCCAGAATCGGGGTCACGTCCATGGCCAGCGATTGTAGAGGCGGCGTGCAAATTAATCACGGCCGGGCCAGACCGGTGCAAGCGGCCGTCGCGGCCAGGACCACGGCCATACCCGTGCAGTGCCGGCTCGCCGCCGGCCCCTGCCAGTCCATACCGGGCGCGGCGGCACCCGACCGGCCACGGCAGGGGAGTCTGCCCCGCACCGCGGGCGGGTAACCCGCACTGGGCGCGCCGGAGCAAGACGCAAGCGCCCGCAGGCCCTAGAATGGGCCGGATGAGCGAAACGATTCAGGCAGGGCCGGCCGTGGGCGACCTGGCAGGCTGCCGCAACCTGGCCCAGGAAGTGGTGGAGCAGGCGCTGCAGGCCGGCGCCAGCTCAGCCGAAGTGGCAATCGGCAGCGGGGTCGGTCTCAGCGTGGACGTGCGCAGTGGCGAGGTGGAAACCATCGAGCACAATCGCGGCCATGCCCTGGCGGTCACGGTTTACGATGGCGTGCGCAAGGGCTCGGCAACCAGCAACGACTTCTCGCCGACGGCGCTGCGCGAATGCGTGGAAGCCGCCCTTACCATTGCCCGCCACGGCGGCGAGGATGCCTATGCCGGCCTGGCCGATCCGTCCCATCTCGCCACGAGCATCCCCGATCTCGACCTCGATCATCCGCAGGACTACCCCGCCGAGACGGCCATCGACATCGCCCGTGCCTGCGAGGCCGCGGCGCTGGGTTTCGATGCGCGCATCAGCAACAGCGAGGGTGCCAGCTGCTCGCGTGATCGCTCCACCAGCGCCTACGCGAACAGCAACGGCTTCTGCGCGGGCTGGACCGGCACGCGCTACAGCGTCGGCGCCAGTGTCATCACCGGTGCCGGCGACACGATGCAGCGCGCCCACTGGTACGGCAGCGGCCGTGTGTTCGAGGAGCTGGACAGTCCGGAGGCCATCGGCCGTCGCGCCGGCGAGCGCGCCATCGCCCGCATCGGCTCCCGCAAAATCCCGAGCACCAGCGCGCCGGTGCTGTTCGAGGCGCCGGCCGCCGCCAGCCTCGTGAACCATTTCATCAGTGCGATTTCGGGCAGCGCACTGTACCGGCGCGCCAGCTTCCTGCTCGATGCCGCAGGCGAGCAGATCTTCCCGCCGGGCATGCAGATCGCCGAGCACCCGCACCTGATGCGGGGGCCGGGCAGCGCCCCCTTCGACAGCGACGGCGTGGCCACGCGTGAACGGGACCTGGTCAGCGCTGGCACGCTGATGAGTTACGCACTGTCGGTCTACAGCGCCCGCCGGCTGGGCCTGGACCCGACCGGCAATGCAGGCGGCGTGCGCAATGTCAGCGTGCATCTCGGTGATCGCAATGCACCGGACTTCCGGGGCCTGCTGCGCGAGATGGATACCGGCCTGGTGGTCACCGGCCTCATGGGCTTCGGGGTGAACAATGTCACCGGCGATTACTCGCGCGGCGCGGTGGGCTTCTGGGTGGAGGGCGGCGAAATCGCCTTCCCGGTGGAGGAGATCACCGTCGCGGGCAACCTGCGGGACATGTTCATGCATATCGCGGCCATCGGCAGCGATGTCGATCGCCGCGGCAACATCCACACCGGCAGCATCCTGGTCGACGGCATGAGCATTGCCGGCGACTAGGCCCGCCGCTTCGCACCCGGCCCTGCTCGCGCTCTGCCTGGCCGTGGGGGCGCCCGCTGCGGCGGGGCCGAGCGGGGCCGACCTGCTTGCCGCCTGCCGGGGCGCGGCCGACAACGGTTTCACCGGCACGGCCGGCATGATGTGCCAATGGTACGTCCATGCCTGCGACTGCAGCGGCGGCCGTGACGACCTGCCCCGCGTCTGCCTGCCCGAGAGTGTCACCACCGAGCGGCTTGCCGGGGAAGTCATCACCGCCCTTGACGCCGAGCCGGCGCTGCAGGCCCTGGACGCCACCCTTGCCGTGCATCGCGCGCTGGCACCGCGCTACCCCTGCGCAGACGCACCCTGAGGCGCCACTGCCGCGGTCCGCCAGGCACAGCGGCCGCATCGACCGGGCTGGCGGTAGCCGGCCCCTGCGCACAAAGGCCCGCCACGCGTTGCGCCGACGCCCCAACCGCAAAGCCCGCATCAGCGCCCGCCGGGCCGGCGTTGCCAGCATCCTGCACCGCCGCCCGACCGAGGCTTGCACCGGCCGGCAGGTCGGGCAAACTGGCGCGGCCCAACCACGCCCGGAGTCGCCCGTCCATGCCGTTGCCGCGCCTGCTGCGCTGTCTGACCGTTTTCGCCCTGACCTTTGTCGCCCTGTGCCTGCCGGCCGCCATGGCCGAGCTGCCGCCGCGGGTCAGCGAATTCGCCCGGGCGCTGGGTGTGCCGGAGGACAGCATCAGCGTCTGGGTGCAGGAACTCGGCCAGCCGCAGGCCCTGCTTGCCCACCGGCCCGATACGCCGCGCACCCCGGCCTCCACCCTCAAGCTGGTGCCCACTTTCGCGGCCCTGCAGGCGCTCGGCCCGGCCTGGCGCTGGCGCACCGACGTCTACGCCCTGGGCCCGGTCGAGGATGGCGTCCTGAAGGGGGACCTGCTGCTGCGCGGCTACGGTGATCCGTTCATGGTGGCCGAGGAGCTGTGGAAGCTCGTCGGCGGGATCCGCCGGGCCGGCATCGCGCGAATCGAAGGGGAACTGGTGTTCGACACCTCCTACTTCGAGCTGCCACCGGAGGATCCAGGCGCCTTCGACAACCGCCCGGACCGCGTCTACAACCTCACGCCGCACCCCTTGCTGGTGAACTTCACCTCAATGCGCTTCGATTTCGCGCCGCGTGCCGGCGGCGTGCAGGTCAGCACCGATCCGGTCCTGCCCGGGCTGACGGTGGACAATCGCCTGCGCCTGGCGCCGAAGGCCTGCGGCGGCTACCAGCGCGGCGTGGCACTGCGCGTGGTCGACGGTCGTGCCCGGCGCGACCTGGTGCGCGTGGAAGGCCGGTTCCCCGCGCGCTGCCAGAGCTACTCCATGACGCGCACGGTGCTCACGCCCGAGGCCTATGCCTTCGCACTGTTCAACGTGTACTGGCAGCAGTCCGGCGCCAGCGCGGTGCGCGGCTGGCGCAACGGCGCGCTGCCGGCGGGGCTGGTCAATCTCGACGCCGATACCGGCCGCCCGCGCGACAACGCCGGCGATGCGCTGGTCCACGTGCACTGGTCCTGGCCGCTCGGCGACGTGGTGCGGCTGGTCAACAAGTATTCCAACAACGTCATGACCCGCCATCTGCAACTGACGGTCGGCGCCGAGCGCTTCGGCCCGCCGGCAACACCGCAGAAAGGCCGTGACGCGGTCACCGAGGTGCTGGCCGCGGCCGGTGTCCCGGTGGCGGGGTTGGTGCTGGACAATCCGTCAGGCCTGTCGCGCGAGGCCCGGATCAGTGCCCGCCAGCTGGGCACGCTGCTCGCCCTTGCCTGGGATGCGCCCTACATGCCGGAGTTCGTCTCGTCCCTGGCCATTGCCGGTATCGACGGCACCGTGCGCAGTCGCTATGCCGGCAAGGCGGAGTCCGGCCGCATGCATCTGAAGACCGGCACCATGGACGATGTCTCATCGATCGCCGGCTACGTCCAGGCCCGTCACCGGGACACCGGCCGCGGCCAGTACTTCCGTGACCGCATCACGGCCCTTCTGCGGCGTCGCCGGCGGGCCGAAGCGCTCGGCGC
>CAYGQN010000025.1:0-21329 GCA_964351795.1 uncultured Gammaproteobacteria bacterium | reverse complement strand
ACCACCTGGTCCGCTGTCGCTTCAAGGGGCGTCGCGTGCCGGGACGCGACTTCGCACCAACGCTGGCCGACAGTGTTCTCGTGGGCCTCGAGGAGGGCGACTTCCCAGAACAGGCGAATGGTCAGGAATTCCATGAGCGTCGTGTCGGTCCCGCCCCCCAGTTCAGCCTGCCACAGGCGCCAGCGGGCCACGTGGGCCCAGCCGCCGAGGCTGGAAAGCAGGGCATGGAAACAGGTCTCGAGCGCGGCTTCCTCGAGGCCGAGCCGGGTCGTGAGCTGCGCGAGCGCGACCGGCGTCGTGTCGGGCGCGTCGTTGGCACGGCGGCAGAAACCTTTCAGGCCCTGGATCTCGGGCGTGAGATCGTGGGTCGCCGCGGCCAGCCAGGCCGTCCAGGCATTCGTGGCCGGTGGTGGGGCCCAGAGCGCCTGGCCCCGGTCGGACCAGCTCGCGACCCAGGTGCCGAAGCGCGCCTCGATGAAGCCTGGCCAGTCCGTACCGGTGCGTCGCGCGACAAGCTCCGCGATCGTCGGCAGCGCACGGGGCGCGTCCGGCTCCTGTTCGATGGCGGCCTTCAGGGCCGCGAGCGTTGCCGGCTTGCCCGGGTCCGTGCTGGCCGCGAGGGCGGCCTCGAGATCGGCGTCGGTGATCTCGCCGTTCTCGATACGCGCCCGGTACTGCCAGCGCGGCAGGGTCACGGGTGTGCCGGAGACCCGTGCAAGGCGCGCGCCGGCCTGCGCCAGGGTCTCTTGCGTCTGGCCAAGGAAGGGATTTACCGCGACCGCGGAAGCGAGCGGCCACACCGGGGGGATGGCCCGGCCGGCGGCGTCCGCGATGGCGAGCAGACGGTCCTCGGCGATCGCGAGAGCCGGGTTCGACTGTGGGTGCGAGGTCGTGTTCATGGTGGCGTCTCCGATCGGATCAGGCAGGGCGGCGCCAGTTGCGAAGCAGGCGGTCCGCGATGGCGTTGGCGTAAAGGCCGTTCGAGAGGTGCACGCGCAGGGGCCGTGTAGCCGGGTGATGCGCCCAGAGCGGGAACAGCGCCTGGGCCCAGGCCACGAGGCCGAAAGTCAGCATGGCGAGCACCACGAGCGCCCACTCCAGGGCGCCGGGCACGGGTGTGGCCGGCAGTACACCGGCGGTCAGCGCCTCCGCGCCGCGATGGAACGTGAAGTAGGCGACGGCCGTGGCGGCGGAGTACACGGCCGTGCGCCGCGTGAGGATATCCGGCGCCTGGTCGGCCAGCCCCTGGGCGAGCAGGTAGGCGACGCCGAAGACGAGGATCGCGCCCAGGGCGATGGCCTGCGGCGACTCCCCGGAGAAGCCGAAAGCGAAACCCACCCCGGCGTAGATTGCCAGGGCAACGAGAAAGGCCCGCGAGACGGCGGCGCCGTCAGGGATGGCGATGGGCCCGGGCCGGCGGATCACCGCGACGTTCTCCACGCCCTCACCGGAGGAAAGGAACGCATGCGCCTTGTACAGCGAGTGCGCCACCAGGTGCAGCAGCGCGAGCGGGAACAGCGCCAGACCGCACTGCAGGATCATGAATCCCATCTGTGCCACCGTGGACCAGGCGAGTGAGGTCTTCACGGCCGGCTGGGTGAGCATCACCAGCCCCCCGAAGATCGCCGTGAAGCCACCCATGAATACCAGCAGGGCAAGCACCCCCGGGGCGAGGAGCATCACGTCGGCCATGCGGATAAGCAGGAAGCCGCCGGCGTTTACAAGGCCGGCGTGCAGCAGGGCGGAGACGGGCGTCGGCGTCTCCATCACCTCGGTGAGCCAGCCGTGCATCGGAAACTGCGCGGATTTCAGCAGCGCGGCGATGGCGAGCAGGAGTGCCGCGACGATCACCACGGCGGAAGATTCCTGCGTGCGTGCGGCGGCGAGGAGCGTTGCGATGTCCGTGGTGTCGAAGTGCGAGGCCAGCAGCGCGCTGGCACCGAGCAGCGCGGCGGTGCCAATGCGGGCCGAGAAGGCGTTCTTGCGGCAGGCGCGCTGGGCCTGGACGCGGTCGGGGTAGAACAGAAGCAGGCGTTGCAGGCAGAAGCTGCTCGCGAACCAGGCGAGCACCAGCTGGAAGAGGTTGCCCGACTGCACCAGCAGCAGGACCGCGGCGAGCGTGGCCGTGAGCCAGCCCGTGAACCAGCCCTGGCGGGCCTCGCCGTCCATGTAGGTGCGCGCATAGCGCACCACGATCCAGCCGACGAAGGCCACGAGCACGAGCAGGGTCGCACTCACGGCGTCGAGCCGTGCGGAAAGGCCGAGGCCGAACAGGCCGATCAGCGGCGAGGTGCCCGCGCCGTTGGCGACCAGCAGCCCGGCCGACAGGACGGCGACGAGCAAGGCGCCGAGGGCGGCGAGTTCGGCGAGGGCCGGCACGCGGTTGGGGCGGACGCCCGGTTGGCGGAAGCCGGCCCTGGAGGCAAGCAGCAGCAGGGTCGGGGCAAGTAAGGGCAGCAGGTAGGCCATGAGTCTTCCTTCCCAAGTGGGTGAGCGAATGCGGCGCACTCTAGGGAAGGTGGATTTATCTTAAAAATTTATTGTTTCTTCTTTATTGTTTCTTTTTATTTAACAGACGACTGGGGCGCCGCTGAAGCCGTGTACCGCGTGGACGTGGATCAGGCTGGCCTGCGGGCCCGGTAGAGCGCGCGCGGCTGGCGACTGTGGCGGCGGCTCCCCGGTGCGATGCTGGTCGCGCCGGAGGGCCTCTTCGGCCGGTTGGATACGCTTGTAGACGTCGACAACATCGGCCCCCTCGGCGATCCGGACGCGCGCATCGGCATCACTGACGACTTCCGGACCCGCGCCATCTCCGGCTACTACCAGGTCACGCCGGAAGTGCGCGTGCCCGGTGGCGTGCAGAACCTGCTGGACGAGGAATACCTGGTGTCCCGACAGCCGCACGGACTGCGGCCCGGCCGGAACCGCTTCGCCTCTCTGGGCGTGGAGTTCGACCTGAACTTGTCAGCACTCCCTCCCCGGCACCGCGTAACGCCTCGGCTGCCCTGCGGGCGTGCGCGGTGCCGGGTGGCCTGGGGCGACTCAGCCCGGCAAGTCATCCAGCCAGCGATCGACCTCGGCTTCGGCCTCCTCGCGGGTCTTGCCGTAGCGGGCCTGTACCCGGCCCACCAGTTCCCGATGGGCACCGGCGATGCGGTTGAGATCATCCTCTGTGAGCTCGCCCCACTTCTCCTGCACGAGCCCCTTCACCTGTTCCCAGCGGCCCTCGATCTGTGAACGTTTCATGCTGTCTTCCAGCGTCTGCTCTGCTCCGGGCACCCGCCCGGGTGAATTGCGCCCGCCCCAGCCTGGCTGCGTGGAAGCATTCCCCTAGGCGATGACATGCCCCTGCAGCTGTACATGCCGGGAAGTCACGCCTGCGCGTCCCGCTGTCGCTTCGCCTGGTTGCGAGGGACTCCGGCAAACCACGCTGTTCGTCGTGATGTTCATGAAGTACGGCACGGATGCCGGTCATGCTGACCTCCATGGTCGGGAAACGGCGTGGCCGCAAGCCCGGCTTACCGCGCACTGGTGCGCGACACTGTCACCAGCGATCGTCGCAAGGCCCGTGCCAGTACGGTCGCCGGCCCGTGACAAGGCCGTGCAGCCTGTGCGCGGGTATTGCACACAGCATGCCGGATGCAGCATTTACGCGATGCACTGCAGAATTTGCAGCCTCGTGCCGCGGCCAACCGCCCGCCATGGTGCGCCAGGACCATGCGGGACTGACCTCTCCCGGCGATACAGGCCGCTGGCACGGCTGCTGCAAGAGTACGGTTCCAGTCCGAAACAACGGAGTCTGATATGTTGAGCTGGTCACTGATGTTCCTCGTGCTCGCGCTGATAGCCGGTATCCTGGGTTTCACCGGGATCGCCGGTGCCGCGGCGGAGATCGCCAAGATCCTGTTCTTCGTTTTTCTCGTCTTGCTGCTCATCAGCGCCGTGGCGCGTGCCACGCGCGGCAGAGGCCCGATGTAATCCCGCAGTTCCCGAACGACACTGCGCGGTGCGCAGCCGCACCCTGCCACTGCAGGCCGGGCTGACGCATAATCGCCATTCCGGGCGTTGTCCCCGGGTGACACGGGAGACAGCTGCATGCACCGCAGGTTCGCCATCCGTCAGCTCGCACTGACACTCATCCTGACCCTGACCGGCATCCAGCCCGGCATGGCCGCGGGGCTCATGGACAGCATGGAAAACCGTACCCATCCCGGGCCGCCGCGAAACTTCGCGCGGCCCGGCGCGCGCTCGCACCTCGTCCTGCTTGGCACCGGCAACCCGCTGCCGAACCCCTGGCGGCGCGGCCCCGGCACAGCCGTCATCGTCAATGGCACGCCCTACATCGTCGACGCCGGCGAGGGGATCTGGCGGGCCCTGGCAGCGGCCGCAGCAGCCCATGGCGGACGTGTTGCCGGCGCCTTCGAACCCGCGAAGCTGCGAACCCTGTTCATCACCCACCAGCATGCCGATCACACCATCGGCATCCCGTCGCTGATGATGATGCCCTGGTACCTGGGCCGGCAGGAGAACATGACCATCTACGGCCCGCCGGGGATCCGCCATACCGTGTCGGCCATCCGCGAAGCCTGGCGGGCGGACGTGGAGACGCGGCTGGCCCAGCAGATCCCGCCGCTCGGGCCGGCCGGGTTCGATGCCGTTGCCCACGATGTGGATATCGCTGATTCCGGCCTGGTCTACGAAGACGAGAACCTGCGCGTGGAGGCCTGGCGGCATCACCATATCGACCTCGAACGCAACTATGCCTACCGCTTCACTCTGCCGGACCGCGTGGTCGTGATCGGCGGCGACGGGACCGGCAGCGACGCGCTGCTGGAGGCGGCGCGCGGGGCCGACGTGCTCGTTGCCGAGGTGGCCACCGAGGCTGAACTCATGAACGCCCCCTGGGGCGGGGCCTCACTCGCGGCACGCGAGAAGGTCATGTGGGCCTACCACACCAGGCCGCGCCGGCTGGCCGAGATCGCCCGCGAGGCCGGGGTCCGGGTGCTGGTGCTCTACCACACCCAGAACTACTCCGACCCCTTCGACAACGAAGCCCTGCTCAAGGAAATCCGCCAGTTCTACGACGGCGAGGTGGTACTCGGCCGCGATGGCGACCTGTTCTGAACACCGGCCGCAGCCTACACACCACCGTTGACCGGCGCATGGCCGTTGCGGGCACAACAGGCAGGAGACAGCCGGGCCGGTTGCCGCCGTTTCCGGCCGTGGCCGCACGGTGAGTCGATTACAGTGAAGGACCAGCGCCCCGCCACAAGGACGGGGCGCCGGCAGACCGGCATACCGGCACGCGGGTCGATCACGGGGCGGTGAAACAGCCACGCCCCGGTATACCGTTCAGACAACGGGGCAGTCAGTTCCCGCGCGTGACAGCCGGGTCCTTGTCCCGGGCACGGGATTGTCCCTTGTCCCGGGCGCGGGTCATCTCCTCGCGTTCGGCCTCGGTCGGCTCGTCATTCCTGACGATTTCCTCCGGGTCGTTGTTGCGTACGAAATGCTCGGCCTGCTCGTTGAATTCACGAGCAGCCTCGGTGTTGCCCTCGCCCTGGTTCTCCGACTGCTTGCCGGCCTTGCTCATGGCTACCTCCTTCGGTTGCGCGTCCGCGGACGCTTGGCCGATCCAACGCAAGATGCAGGCCAGCAGCGCGACAAAGCGGTGGTGCCTTCACCGTGCCCGTGGCAATTCAGGCACCTGGCCGCCAATCCGGATGGCAGCGAACGCCGGCCGGGCGCGGCGCGCTTGCAATCTTTACAGCCGGGGCTGGCAAGGGCTACACGGCGGCGGCCGCCCTGGCAGCGCCTCGTTGCAATCGCGGTAACTGCACCGTGAAACAACTGCCCCGGCCCGGCCCCTCGCTGGCCACCGCGATGCTGCCGCCATGGCGCTCAACCAGGGCGCGCACGATGGAAAGGCCCAGTCCCAGGCCGCGGATGCTGCGGTCGGCGCGCCAGTAGGCATCGAACACCAGGGCCTGTTCCGCCGCTGCGAGCCCGATGCCGGTATCGGCCACCTCGACCGTCACTGCGTCCGCCTCCAGCTGCAGTTCCAGCGTCACCCGGCCACCGGGGCCGGTGTACTTGGCGGCATTGCTCAAAAGGTTGGTGAAAATCTGGCGCAGACGGGTGCCGTCCCCCAGTACCCTCGCATCGGCATTGCCGAGATGGCGCTCGAGCGTCAAGGCCTGCTGCTGCAGGCGCGGCTCGAACTCGTCCGCAAGGTCAGCCAGCAGGGCCTGCAGATCCACGGGCTCGCGTTCCAGTTCCAGTTCCGGGGAGGACACGTTGGCGGTGTCGACGAGATCGGAAATCAGCCGGGCCTGATCGTTGATGGCCTGGCGGATCGCCTTCACGGCGCGTGTGCGCTGCACCTGGTCGGGCTCGAGTTCCAGCACCGAGACCCAGGTGGAGGCGGCATTCAGCGAACCGCGCAGTTCGTGGCTCATCACGCGGGTGAAGGCGGTTTGTGACTGGCGGGCCTTGGCCACGTCCACCAGTGCCTCGCGCAGCCTGTCCGCGCGTTCGCGCTCCTCGGTGATGTCCTCCATGACGCCGACGAAATGGGTCGTGGTGCCGAAGTCATCGCACACCGGGCACAGCGACAGGGCATTCCAGAACGCCGTGCCATCGGCACGCCGGTTGACCACCTCGACCTCGCAGGCCTGCTCATGCTCTACAGCTTCGCGCAGCCGGGCGATGACGCCCTCTTCATTTTCCACCCCCGCGTTCAGGAAGCGGCAGTTGCGCCCGAGCACCTGTGCGCGGGTGTAGCCGCTGATGCGCTCGAAGGCAGGGTTGACGTACACGACGGGTTCGTCGGGGCGTTGATGGTCGGTGACGATGACGCCGGCATCCAGGGCCTCCAGGGCCTGGTGTTCGATACGCAGGGTTCGCTCGCTGTCACCGAGCAGGACGATGAGCGCCAGCACCGCGATCGCCAGCGTCACCGACGAGCCACCCACGGTGATGCCGAGCACGGCGCGGAAGCCAAGCGTGTCAGGGTACGCCAGCATCGCCATCAGGCCGATGGCCGGCGGCAGTGCCATACCCACCGGCAACAAGGTCCGCAGCAACGATGCCGGCACACTGTCCCGCAGCGCCATGGCGGTCATGCCGCGCTCGGGCCGGCGCGCCAGCACCGCCAACCCCAGGGCCAGGAAGGCCAGGGCCGCCAGGAAGCTCATCGCGCTCACATCCGCGGAGGCGAGCGACAGGAACGGCGCGTTGAACAGCTGCGACACCATGCCAAGGAAGGCGAGCAGGCACAGCAACCCGGCCAGGAAGCGGCCAGCCTGCAGCGCGCCCGCCGTCGGCCGGCAGGTCAGGACCAGGCCGATGGCGAACAGCGCAAAGCCGGCCCCCCCGACCAGGGGCAGGCGCGGCAGCATCGGTAGCACACCGGGCCACCATCGCAGTACCGCGGAGATGACGGCCATGAGCAGCAGCGCCCCCGTCAGGAGCACCAGCAACAGCCGCCCGACGCGCCGGGCGCTTGCGTGCGCGGCCAGCAGTGCCAGGCCCGACAGCACGAAGGCGCTGCCGGCAAACACATCCACTTCGCGTGCGCCGGGAAACCAGGTCTGGCGTCCGGCGACCCCGAGCGCCGGTACGAGCAGGCCGGCGACAGCGGCCACTGAAACCATGGCGCCGATCACCGGCGGCAACTGCCTGACCATACGCCAGCGCCTCTGAAATGCCGTCTGCATGGCAAGCGGCCTCTGCTTGAGTGCGTTGACAATTCAGCATAGCATCTGGCCGACAATCAACCCGGCGCAATGCGCCATCGCGGTGCCAAGCGGCCCGCGTCCGGTACCCTAACGCGCTGTTTTCACTGCATCAGCAACGGGAGCCATGGCAACCGTCCTCATCGTCGACGACGACGAAAACTTCGCTTCCGGCATGGCCGAGTTCCTGCGCCTGAGCGCCCACAAGCCGGTGCTGGTAGGCACGATTGCCGAGGCCCGCGAGGCACTGGACCAGCATGAACCGGCCCTGGTTGTGCTGGATCTCATGCTCCCGGATGGCAACGGCCTGGAGCTGCTGGACGCCGCTGCCGTGGATGCCGAACGACAGGTGGTCATCACCACAGGGCACGAGGGCGTCTCGCGCTTCATCGGCGGCGTGGAGGGGCGCAACATCAGTTACCTCACCAAGCCGGTGGACCCGAAAGCACTGCTGGGCATTCTCAACGCGGCGGAGGCCGAACAGGACGGCGACGATGCCATTCCCGGCGCCGAGGCGCATTTCGGGCTCATCATCGGCCAGTCGCCGGCCATGCTGCGCGTATGCGAGAAGATCCGGCAGGTGGCACCGATGGACTGCACGGTGTTCATACGCGGCGAAAGCGGCACCGGCAAGGAACTGGTGGCCGAGGCGATTCACCGGGCAAGCAATCGCAGCGGCGCCTACGTGCCGGTGAACTGTGGCGGCCTGTCCCCGGAGCTGGTGAGCAGCGAGCTGTTCGGCCACGAGAAGGGCAGCTTCACCGGCGCCGCGAAGCGGCATCGGGGTTTCTTCGAGCGCGCGCACAACGGCACGCTGTTCCTCGACGAGATCACCGAGATGCCACTGGAACTGCAGACCTGGCTGCTGCGGGTGCTGGAGAACGACACCATCACGCGCGTGGGCGGTGAGCAGGAAATCCCGGTCAACGTGCGCCTGGTGGCGGCCACCAATCGAGACCCGGTGGAGGCCATCGAGGCCGGCAAGCTGCGCGAGGACCTGTACTTTCGCCTGCAGGTGTTTCCGATACAGGTGCCGGCGCTGCGCGATCGGGGTGAGGACATCCGCCTGCTGGCCGAGTGCTTCCTGCGTGAGTTCAACCGGCACTACGGCACTGAACACCGCTTCTCCGATCGCGCCGTGCAGGACCTGACCGGCCATCACTGGCCGGGCAATGTGCGTGAGCTGCGCCACGCCGTGCATCACGCCTGTGTCATCAATGAAGCGCCGGAGATAGCGCGCATGTCGCCGGATGACTTCGGGGCGCAACTGGCTGCCCGGCGCGATCAGCCGGCCGTCGGGCAATCCATCGCCGACATGGAAAGGCAGCTCATCCTGGCAACACTGGAGCACTACGACGGTGACAAAAAGGCCGCGGCAGCGACGCTGGGCGTGAGCCTCAAGACACTCTACAACCGGCTCAGGGACTACGACATGGGCTGACAGGCCCCAGCCGTGGCGGGGGTTGATCCACGAGCAGCCAGCCTTCATCCTGACTCGGCACATACATACTGGTGGCAATCGGGCAGACGATGACACCGGCCTTCCCCGACGGGGCGTTCCAGTGCCCGCCGTGCAGCCGAGCGCCACCATCGGGTCGGCCACCTCTTGCGCATCCTCATCATTGAAGACGATCGCTCCGCACTTGCTGCCATGCGCGTGTACCTGGAGAACCAGGGCCATGCGATTTGCGCCTGTGATGATCCCGAACGGGCTCTGGCAGCGGCGCAGCGCTTCCGGCCCGGCCTGCTGATTGCCGACTGGAATCTCGAACACGAACTGGATGGCGTGGAGGTAGTACGTCGCATCCAGGCACAGCTCGACGCCCCGGCGGTATTCATCACCGGCAGCAACACCGCCCGTCTGCGTGCATGCAGCGACGATCTGCGTGTCGCTGCATGCCTGCAGAAGCCGCTCGACCTGGCCGAACTGGCCGCCCTGGCCAACAGCAGCTGAACGGCTGGCAGCTCTTACAATCGCGCTGGCAGATCTTGCACCTGCCGGCGCCGCGTGCCTCGCAACTCCCTGATTCCCTGACCTCCCAGCGGCTGGCACAGGCTGTGCAAGCCCCCGCCTGACAATCCGGCACAACGCCAGGCATGCGGCTCACCGGCACCGATGCCGGTTCGCACTGGCGCTGGCATCTCGAGCAGGCCACCCACCCGCCCGGCGCGGGCGAGCCGCTGATGACGCCTGGCCGGACCGGCCAAACAAGGAGGATCTCCACATGAACAAGCGAACAAGCCACCGCGACCCACGAACCGGCACAAGCGCCATCGGCGCCGTTTTCGCCGCCTGCGCGCTGAGCGCCGGGACAGCCGCAGCGCTGGCGCCGGGCCAGGAAGACAACGTCACCGGCGCGATCAGCTATACCGGTCACCAGCGCGAGGTGCTCAACGACTTCAGGCTGGCCGACGCGAACCGCGACGGCGTTCTGGAGGCCAGCGAGTATGACGTGTTCCTTGAACGCCGCGCCGCCAAACGTTACCTGGCGACACAGCACCAGCGCGAGGCGCTGGAGACCGGCGTTACCAAGAAGCGCAAGAAGAACACGCCAACGCCGGCTGACGAGACACCCGCCGGCTACCCGATGACCGAACACCAGGACTCGGCGGTCAGGGATTTCGACAAGGCCGACGCCAGTGGCGACCGACGCCTGAGTTTCGTCGAGGTGTATCACTACGAGACTTTCGAGCGGCCCGGCCGGTTCCCGCCTGAGTCCGCCAGCGTGCCACAGGTCGTGGCAGGGCACTGGGAGTCGGTATCACTGGAGGATCATCCGAAGGTGATCACCACACCGCCGTTCAGTGCGAAGGCACTGGAGCGGGCCTTGTCCAGCGGCGGCTTCGACATGGTCGATGCCAACGATGACGGCCGCGTCAGCTTTTTCGAGGCCAACGACAAATCGATGATGCACTGGAACGCCGACATCTACAGCTTCGAGTTAGCGGACGTGAACGGCAACTGGCACCTGGACAAGAAGGAGTTCCGCCAGTTCCAGGAACTCATCAGCGCTACCGTTGCCGACGCGCGACGGGCCGGAGACTTCCCCCCGCGGCAGTAGCTCCGACTGCCGCAGCGCGCATCCGCGCGAGTGCCGGGGCCGGTTCCCCCACCGGCCCCGGCTTTTTTTCCCGGTTCAGCACGGTGCCGCGGCATGACAGGCTTGTTCAGCGACGACAGCGCCTGCGGCCCGCGTCACAAAGCACGCTGCTCACGGGAGCCGTTCAAGCCAAGGAATGGTCACACTGTGCACCAGACCACTATGGAGTGACCCTCATGGGCAGAACCCGCCGTCTCAGCTTCATCGCACCGCGCTTGCTGCTGGCCGGTGTCGTCACAGTCGACGACGCCAACAGGGGCCGCTGCTGATGGCCGGCAAACGCCTTGCCGCGGGCCGTGTGTCGCGTTTGCTGCCGGTTTGCTGGCGGCTGTACCTGACCATGACGCTGCTGCTGGCCGCGCCCCAGGCGCTGTTGGCCGAACAGGCCGAAGGCGCCGGCAAGGGCACCTTCGACAAGGGCAGCATCCTGCACGACGCCTCGGAGTTCCTCGGCGAGGGCGCCGAGGGCGTCGCCGATGTCATCGAGAAACTGTTCGAGGATCTCGGCGAACCCAATGCCTACATCAAGGGCAAGGAAGCCAGCGGCGCACTGGGTATCGGCGCGCGCTACGGTGACGGCACGCTGGTGACGCACGCCGGCGCGAGCAGCAAGGTGCACTGGACTGGCCCGTCGATCGGCTTTGACGCCGGCGGCAATGTCTCGCGTGTGTTCGTGCTCATCTACGATCTGCCATCGACCGGCGCACTGTTCCAGCGCTTCCCGGCCGTGGATGGCAGCCTGTATGTCATCGGCGGCGTCAGCGCCAACTACCACCAGTCCGACGGCATCATCCTCGCCCCCATCCGCCTCGGCGCCGGGCTGCGCAGCGGCATCAACGTGGGCTACATGAAATACACGCGCAAGAAGACCTGGAACCCCTTCTGAGCCTTGCCGCAACGCCCTCGCCCGCCGGTTCGGTGTTCAAAGCGGCAGGCGATACACTGGCAGCCGTTGCCGACGCCACTGACAGCGCCGGCCACGACAACCGCCGAGGGCTCTGCATGCTGGATTGGGATGACCTGCGTTTCTTCCTGACCGTGGCAAGGGGCGGGTCCGTCCGCGCTGCCGCCGCTGACCTTGGCGTCAGCCACTCCACCGTCGCACGGCGCATCGAGGCACTGGAGCGCGACATCGGCGTGCGGCTGTTCGATCGCACGCCGGAGGGGTATCAGATCACCCCACCCGGCCAGGGCCTGCTGGCCTCGGCGCAGCGCATCGACGAGGAAGTCGGGCAAATCGAGCGCACCCTGCTCGGCCAGGACACCCGGCTGTCGGGCACGATCACCGTCACCCTGCCGGACATGGCGGCCGTGCACATCTACATGGACGATTTCGCCGATTTCTGTCGCCTGTACCCGGACATCTCGCTGAACATCGATCCGTCCTACGAGATCGCCGACCTGGCCCGCCGCGAAGCCGATGTTGCCCTGCGCCTGATCGCGCACGACAGCCCGCCGCCGGAGCATCTTATCGGGCGCGAGCTGGCGCCGGTCTACCAGACCTGGTACGCCTCCACGGACTACCTGGCACGCATTCCTCCGGAGCGCCTTGCCAGCGAAGGCCGCTGGCTGGGCTGGTCGCCGGACCAGCCGGTGGCGATGCAAACGCGTGGCGAACAACCGCCGGCACCGGTGTGGAGCAGTTTTCCAAACGCCCTGCTGCAAGTGGCGGCTTGTCGCGCCGGCCTCGGCGTGGCATCGCTTGCCTGCATCGTGGGCGACAACGAACCCGGGCTGGTACGTCTGCCCGGCGCGCCGCTGGTGAGCAAGCGGGCGATCTGGCTGCTGTCCCACCCGGACCTTCGGGACACGGCGCGGATCCGCGTATTCCGGGAGTTCATCACTGAGCGCACCATGGCCAAGGCTGCACGCCTGCGCGGGGAATGAGCCACGCTGGCGGTGAACCGTGCGATCAGCGCGACAGGCTGCCGCGCACGTCCGCCCCCAGCACCTGCGGCGGGCTGATGAGCGCCGCTGCCCAGGCATCCATGGGACCCGGCGCGCGGTCGCCCACGAGCGCAGACGCCCCCAGCCCGGCCGCGGTGCCGGCCAGTACCAAGGCAATGAAGAGGACGAGGACCCGCCGGTGCCGGTGGCCTTTCATGTTCATGCGATCGCTCCCGATGCTTGCTGACGGACATCACTGCGGCGCGGCGACGTCCCGAAGCAGAGCCTGCGATGCCGCGGCGGCGGGCGCTATGGCCATCCACGCGACGCGCTGGCGCATCCGCGCACCGCTGGCAGGAAACACGAGGCGGATCAATGCGCGCCCGGGGCCGGACCGGCAACGCGACGGGGTGTCGCGTCAACCGGGCGGCGCTCAGCCCGCGGGAAATGCTGCGCCGGGCGCGGAATGCACCATCTGCATGGGCAGCCCGCAGGCGTCGCGCGGGGGTGCGGTTGGCAGACGGGTCAGGCCGTCAGGGCCGGCCGTGGCGGTCAGCGCCAGCACCGCGGCGTCGAGGATGTCATCAGCGGCCAGGAGACGCCGGGGATGGTTGGCGAGCGCCTCGCTGAGCAGGCGCGACAGCGCCGGCAGCATCCCGGCGAGCAACCGGCGGCGCTCGGTGGCGCCGGCCATGGTGCCCTTGTAGTGCTGCATCGGCAGGCCGCCGTTGAAGCTGGCGAAACAGACCTCCGGATGCGACTCCAGCAGGCGCCCGGCCAGGTTCGGGTCCTCGCGCAATGCGGCATCGATGGCGGCAATGCGCCCGGCGATGTTCCAGGCCTGCCGGCTCAGCCCCCGGCCGGTGTGCTCGCGATTGATGCGGTTGGCACTGACGTAGTCCGGCGCCGACAATGCTGCCCGGGCCGGCACAGGGAAGACGCTGGCGGCGCGCGGGCGGCCCAGCAGGGCACGTGCAGCGCGATCACATTCGCGTGGTTCACGGCCCGGCGGGAGGCCGATGGGCATGTCGATCAAGGCGAGGTCGGCCGCCCGGACATCCTGCAGCACGGCCGTGGTGTCGGCCAGCAAGGCGCAGTCGACCCGCAGGCCGGGCAGCGTCAGCGCAACGCGAAACCAGCCACCCCGGCAACCGTCAATGCCCAGCACCCGCAACTCAGCCTCCCCCGGCCTGCGCCAGTGCCAGCAGCGCCGGGATGTGGCGGCGGAAGCGGAAGAAGCCATGGGTTGCAAACGGCCAGGCCAGTGCATCCCAGTCGCGAGTGATTTGAACGAGAGCTATCCCCTCTGCGGCCAGCGCACCCTGCAGCCTGTCGAGTGTGTCTGCCACCGGGCCGACCGGCGCGCGCGGGGTCACCAGCGCCTGCAGGCCGGCGGTGCGCGCCTGCTTCACGATGGCTTCCGGCGCCGACTGCGGCGCACACGGCGACGCAGTGACACCGAAGCAGGCCTGTGCACGATGCAGTCCATCCACCAGCGCACCACGGGCGAAACGTTCCACCGCGTCGCTCACCGGCAGTGGCGAGCGTGCACCGGTGCACTGCAGCCCGACAACGGCTGCAAACGCCAGGCCCTCGGCAAACAGGCTCTCGGGATGCAGATCATCCTCGTGCAGCAACAGGCCCAGGCGTCGCCCCGCGGGCAGCGGCGCATCGGCGGGTAGCGGAGCGGGCTCAGGCGCGACCGGCGCGTCAACCGGCAGCGGGCGGGTGGCAAGCCTGCCCTCGGGGTGGAAGCGTCCGCCGCTGAAGCGGGCGATGTTCTCCGCCGTGGCAAGGTACTGCTTGCCACGGGTGTGCAGGCCGGCCACCCAGCGCCAGGACAGTGTGTTCGAAGCCGGATCCCCGTCCACCAGGTGGCGCATGAACAGGTCCGCACCGAGCACCCACGGCAGCTGCAGGGTGTGGATCCAGATCGAGGCGAACCACATGCGGGCATGATTGTGCAGGTAACCGGTGCCGAGCAACTCGTGAAGCCAGGCGTCGAAGCAATCGATACCCGTTGTGCCTTCGACCGCGGCACAGTAACGGGCCTGCAGGGCCGGCTCGCCCGGCAGACGCCCGGCAAGGGCATGCAGTTCATCCCGGTAGTCCGCCCAGATCCGCGGCCGCAATTGCAGCCAGCCTTTCCAGTAACTGCGCCAGCACACCTCGTCGATGAACTTGCCGGCCGCCTCGCGATCGTGCCAGGCAAGCACCGCGGCCAGCACCTGCGCCTCGGTGATCAGTCGATGACGGATCCAGGGCGACAGGCCCGACACTGCGTTGTGATGGCCGGGGCCGTTGTCGTGGTTGCGCTCACGCGCATAGGCGTGCCCGGCACGCGGCAGGAAGGCCGCCAGGCGCGCCAGGCCAGCGGCGCGGCTGGGGGTCCGCAGCGGCAGCGCCAGGCCGGCTCGCCCGGTCGGTGGCCGGTTCACCGCTGCTTGCCGGCCGGCGGGACAGGTGAACGGTTCCGCCGGCAGCGCTCGGAGCAGTAACGCACTTCGTCCCACACGCGCGCCCACTTGCGCCGCCAGGTGAACGGGCGTTGGCAGACAGCGCAGATGCGGCTGGGCAGGTGGGGCTTGGCGTGCATGGTGGGCGCTGCCTGGATTGGGCAACGATTGCAACAGCGCGCGCATCAACAGGCCGTGAAGGCGGCCCGGCGCGTTCTTTCCATGCGAGGATCGAGGCTTTCCGACCGCAGGGGGAACCGCCGGCATGCACGAGAAGGAACAGGTGTTCCGCGACGCGAGCTACTACGTGGATACCCCGGGCGAGCGGATCCACTTCCGCGTGGACGTCCACTGCCCGGCGCTGGATGCGTTGCTGGCCGAACTCGGTGTCGCCGAGGCGGCCTTCATCACGGCCTGCAACCCGGGCGCCACGGCGCGGGACGCCAGCGCCAACAGGCGGGCCCAGCAGGGCTTGGAGGACGCACTGCGGGCGCGGGGATATCGGCTGCTGCCCGGCGCCGGCGCCGCCCCTGAATCCGGGACTGAATCCGGGACAGGCATCGATTCGGTGAATCCGGGACAGCCATCGACTCGGGGACCCAATCCAGGACAGGCATGGATATGGACTGCATCCGGGGATGGCAAATCGGGGACAGGCATGGATCACAGGGCCGATTCCGGAAAACGCGGCGGATCGGTAGCTGTCCCGGATTCCGAGGATCCCACCGCCGGATCCATGCCTGTCCCGGATTCCCTGCCGGTAGCTGTCCCGGATTCTGAGGATCGCACCGCCGGTTCCATGCCTGTCCCGGATTCCTTCCATGTCCCGGATTCCTTCCCGGATTCCCTGCCTGTCCCGGATTCCCTGGATTCCGCTCTGGAGTCCTGGCCGCCGGAGGCGAGTTGCCTGGTGGCTGGCCTGGGTGTGTCGGCAGCCCGCGAAATCGCCAGCACCTGGGGCCAGGTGGCGTGGGTCCACATCATGCCCGGCATGGCACCACAACTACTGTTTACCGGGCCAACGCACGAGGAGCCCTGAATATCGGCCGGGATTGGGCTCAAGCCAGGTTGCACCACGCTGACGCAGCGCCCCCCGGAACGGCAAGGAATCACCGAGCTTCCCAAATATGGTGCGATGCAACATCCGGTTTCGGCTGGCAACGCCACCCTTCAGACCCGGGTAAAAGGAAAATAACCACATAAATTCAATCGGTTGAATCCTTATCTGACGTCCTGCAGCCCGATCTGGCCCCGGACTTGCAAACGATTCCACTGCTTGCAGAGGGCGCTCCACAGTAGCGAGAGTAAGGGCGCTGGCACTGCTGCACCGCCAGGGGGGCACGCTTCGGAGGATTGCCGATGAATGCACGTGTGCTTGAGGCTCGCGATTCCTGTATCCGGCTGCTGGTCCTGGTCGCACTGGCCATGGCCATCAACGTCGCCCGTGGCGACACCGCGGAACTGCCGGCTGGCACTCCCGGTCGCCTGGTCAACATTGGCACACACTCGCTCTACCTGTTGTGCGAAGGCCATGGTTCACCGGTCGTCGTGTTCGAGAATGGCCTCGGTGGCCTGCACTTCGAGTGGAAGGCCGTTGTCGAGCGCCTGCAGGACCGCCAGCGCGTATGTCGCTATGACCGCGCCGGCTACGGCTGGTCCACGCCCGGACCGTTACCCCGCAATACCAGTCGTATCACCGACGAACTCCATGCCATGCTCCGCGCCGCCGGCGAGCCGGGCCCCTACCTGCTCGTCGGTCATTCCTTCGGCGGTTACACGGCGCAGCTGTTCGCGCGTCGATACCCGTCGCAGACCGCCGGGGTCGTGCTGGTGGATGCCTCGCACCCGCAACAGGTGCAGCGCTATCTTGCACCACCGCTGCACGTGAACACGGCCCCCAGCCGGCGCGGACGCATCGTGCACAGCCGCTCGGTCCGTTTACCCGAGCGTTTCCCCGCAGGCAGTGCAGCAACTGCTTACGAGTTGCTGATGCAGCCACGGATGCGCTTCGCGGTGGCGGAGGAGTTCTTCGAGTTTCGCGCCAGTGCCGCCGCCGTTGACCGCGCCCGGGCGTTCCCGCCGGTGCCGCTGATGGTGGTCACGCACGGCCGGCGTATCTGGCCGGACAATGCCCTGGGGGAGAAATGCGAAGCGCTGTGGGCAGACCTGCAGGCCGAGCTCGCCGGCCTGACGCGCCTGTCCGCGCATGTCATCGCCAATGACAGTGGCCATCACGTTCAGCTCGACCAGCCGCGCCTCGTGGCCGATGCGATCCGGCTGGTGGCGGGCACTGCCCAGCAAATGGCGCGCAACGCCCGCAGCGAGCGGCGGCTGGCCAGCGGCAATCGCGTCGCCGAGGCAAAACCCCTGGCGCCGGCAGTGGATGGCACGGGCCTGCTGGATGATTACCTCTGGCTCGCCTTCGAGGGCGCCACCTGGCGGCGCGATGCCCTGCACCAATCGCTGACCATGCGGCCGGGATTCGCCAGCCTCGGCGACACCTCGCTGCGCAATGCACGACTGAGTTTCCAGCAGCAACTGGACGCAATGAACCCGGCGCGCAGTTTCAGTGCCGGCTCCGCGGATATCGAACCGCGTTACTGAGCACTATCTGGCCGCAGGCTCCTGACCGGCGCGCTTGCGCGCCGCGCTCCGCCGCTCCGGTCCGCGCTGCTGCAGGGCAGGCGGCCGGCTGCGGCATTTTCATCCTCCGGAGAGCGGGGGCTGGCGAACACCGGCACGCCGGAAGTCATCACCGAACATAGCTTCGACCTGCGCCTGCCGGCGCCGGCTCACCAGCACCTCACGGCCATCGTCCATCACGATGACGTAACCACCGGCGCGACGCCTCAGGGCGGCTACATCGTCGGTGGCCTCCCAGTGCGAGCGATGCACCTGCAGACCGCGCGCGCCGAGTACCGTTTCCTGCACGGCGGCTCCGTTAAGATGGATGCCGAGGAGCCGACCATCGGCCGCATCGAAACCGGCTACAACACGCACAGCCTGTCCTTCGGCGTGGGCTGGCGCTTCTGAGGCGGCGGCGACCGTGTGTGCAAGACCATGCCCAAGCGAGCGCCGGGACGGTCAGAAGCAAGGGGCGTAGCGGTGGTTGCCAGCTGCGGGTTTCCCTTGGCGTGGGGCCGGCACCATAATGCCCTGCACCGTCACCGCCCGGAGATACCATGCTCAACGCCCGCGACGAACACATGCTGCGCCTGTCGTTCCGCTTCGCCGAGAAGGCCCGCGCCGCCGGCAACCATCCTTTCGGTGCGCTGCTGGTCACACCGGATGGCGAGGTGCTGCTGGCCTCGGAGAACAGCGTGGTCACCCAGGGCTCGGCCACCGCACACGCAGAGCTGAACCTCATGCAGGCCGCCACGCGCGGCTGGGAACCGGCGCTGCTGAAAACCTGCACGGTCTACACCAGCGGTGAACCCTGCCCCATGTGCGCGGGGGCCATCGTCTGGGGCAACGTGCGGCGGGTGGTGTTCGGCCTCGGGCTGGACGGCATCTACGCGGCGATCAGCGCCGGCGGCATCGACCCGGACGCGCCCGGCCTGGCCCTGCCCTCGCGGGAGGTCTTCGCCAGCGCACCCTGGCCGGTGACTGTCATCGGCCCCGCGCTGGAGGACGAGGCCCGCGAGGTGCACGCGGGCTTCTGGTAGGCGGGCCCACAGGCCGCGGCCGCCTCAGTGGGCGGCCGCCTGCGCCGCCGGCGGCTCGAAGCGCGCCATGTAGGTCGCGCAGGTGTCGGCGTCCTTGAGCACTTCCCACCACAGCGTCTCCGGTCGCGCGAAGCGGGCGGTGAAGTCATCGGCCATGGTCGGGTTCTGCGACATCGCCCCCAGCAACTGCGGCAGGTGCGGCTCCGGATCGAGGATGGCGTTGTTCAGGTTGACGGTACCGGCCACGCGGTAGGCCACCGCCGCCTCGTAATCCCGGCAGAAGGCCTCGTCGACGCGCCCGCCGCCCTCAATAAGGTGATCGGCCAGCACCCAGGCACCGTAGGAGGCCAGGTTGGCACCCTGGCCGGTCACCGGATCCATGGTGCAGCGCAGGTCACCCGTCGCCAGCAGGTAGCGGCCATCGCCGAGCTCCGCCCAGGGGCGGCGGGTAACCGGCGTGAAGCAGCCCTGCAGCAGGTCCCGCGGCCGCGCGAGGCGGAAGCGCTCGTGGTCCACGCGGCGGTAGGTGGAGCCATGATGCTGCTCCAGCGCATCGAGGATGCGGGCGTGGAAGGCGCCCGGATCCGCCTCGTAGTCCAGTGTCATGAGGTCCTCGAGATCACCGCCCTTGCGATTCTCGAACAGCAGCGCGGTCGCGGGGCCGGTCTGGTTCTGGATCGGCAGCACGATGAGTTCGCCATGACCGGCAGAGATGCTGATGGTCACCCCGAGCGGATCGGTGTCACGCACACCCTCGTAGACGCCGCAGCAGATGAGGCGCGCCGGTTCGCGATGGCGGCTGAGCTCGTCCTGGCGCGGGAAGAAGTCGGCCAGACCGCCCTTGCCCTTGCCCACCCCCACGGCCAGCACATCGTGCTCGCTGGCCAGGGTGTCGATGTCAGCAGCGCCGACATCGCGATACTCGATGCGGCCGCCGCGCGCCTCGAGTTCGCGCATCAGTCGCGGGATGTACATGCGGTAATCCACGCACTTGCCATAGCCCTCGAAACTGCCCCAGAACTCCAGCGGTGCCATGCCCGGCGCCTGCAGCCAGTGATTGTGGCCGAGGGCAACGCGGCAGTTGGTCTCGTTCCAGAAGTCGATGCCGAGGGCCTGCTCGCGCTGCACCGTGTCGTACTGGTGCGAAACACTGTTCTGCAGGCGGGCATTCTCGATGTCCTCCGGCCGCCGCTGCGCATACAACGTGACGGCGAAGCCTGCCTCCAGCAGGCGGAACCCCAGGTGCAGCGAGGACACCCCCGCGCCGATGAGCCCTGCACTGTTCATTCCGACCACCCCGTTTGCTGTTGTTGTATCCAGCAGGCTAGCGACTCCAGCGTTATAATCCCAATGCATGATTGCTATATTGAATATGCGCTGAATGGATAATATTGATTTTGACCTCAACAGCCTGCGGGCGCTCGATGTACTGCTGCGCGAGCGGCACGTCTCCCGCGCCGCCCGCGTGCTGGGGCTAAGCCAGCCGGCCATGAGCCGGGCGCTGGCGCGCCTGCGGCGGCAATTCAATGACGAGTTGCTGGTGCGCGCCGATGCCGGCTTCACCCTGACCGCGCGCGCCGAAACCCTCGTCGAACCGGTTCGGCGCATCCTCACCGAGGCCAGCGCCTTGGTGCACCCGCGGGCCTTCGAGCCGGCCCGGCTGACCGAGCAGTTCACCCTGGCCTGCCTGGACCTGGAGATGCGCCTGGTGCTGCCCGGCCTGCTCGGCCGGCTGGCCGAAGCCGCGCCGAACCTGCGTCTGCGCGCCATGCCCTTCAGCCATGGGGATTTCGGTGTGCTGGATCGCGGCGAGGCGGACTTCGTGCTCACCGCCATCGACAGTCGCGGCGGTCGCTACCGGCGTCGGCTACTGTTCACGGACTCCCATGTCACCGTGATGAGCACGCGCCTGGCCCGTCGGCTGGGCGGGCGGCTGACGCTCCAGGATTTCGTGAACCTCGATCACGGCCTGGTCTCCGTGGAAGGCCATGGTGAGGGCTTTGTCGATGCCGCCCTGCGCGAACAGGGCCTGCGCCGACGGGTGATACTGCGCATCCCCAATTTCACCCTCATCCCGGCCATGTGCGCCGCGCGCGAACTGGTCATCACCATCCCGCTGCGCATCGCACGTACCTTCCCGCTTAGCCCAGGGCTGGCCGTGCTGGACCCGCCGCTGGCGCTGGACGATGCCGCTTTCTACCTCTACTGGCACGCCCGCAATCATCACAACCCCGCGCACGCCTGGTTCCGCCAGCAGGTGTTCGAGGTCTGTTCCGCCCTGCCGACGGCATAGCGGGCCGCGCCGCAAAACCCGCCCCCCGGCCTCTTCCCCTCACAACATGGGGTGACGCAGGGGCGACTTCAGTCGCCCCGAGGAATCACATAGTCAGTAACCTGCCACCCACCCCAACCCCCGACACCTCCCGAGTGAAGCCACCTCGCCCAACGCCGACGCATTCGCGGCTGAAGCCGCTCCTACGGGAG
>CAYGQN010000024.1:17523-22155 GCA_964351795.1 uncultured Gammaproteobacteria bacterium | reverse complement strand
ATCGGCGGCTGCTCGAGGCGGTCACTGCCGGCCTGCACCCGCAGCGTCGCGCGCTGGTGACCGCGAGCAACGACGTCGGTGCCAACCCGGTCATCCAGCAGCGGATCGTTCGCGCGGCCCTGGCGCCGGAGCACGTCAATGATCCCGGGGTGTAGCCACGGCCGCGGCCCACGCCCGGAGGCAGGCAGCGGCTGCCGACGCGCGCGCCCTGCCGATCACGCCGGCGCGCGATAGCCGAGGCGATCCAGCCACGGTTCAAGCCGGTCCCAGATCGGGGCAAGCGCCTGCGCATACCGCCGATGCCGCCCGCTGGCACCACTGTGCAGGGGCCGGACAACCTGGTCATGACTGACCGTGCGGATGAATTCCCGCCGTGCCGCCGTGGCCGTGGTGTGCAGGACATTGCTGTCCCAGGGCAGACCGAGAAACCCGAGCAGACCGCGACTGACGGATTCCGGATCGGCGACCAGCGCTTCGTAGCGCAGCGTGTGCACCGCCGGCCTCAGTTGCTCTGTCGCCGCCAGCCACAAAGAGAACACCGCATCGTACAGCTCTACCGCGTCGGCCAGGGTCAACAGGTGGGCGCTGACCGCGTTGTCGTCGAAGGTCTGCATACAGGCACTGAGCACGCAATCGGCGGGGTGGCGCAACACCAGCACGAATCGGGCCGCGGGAAACACCTGCAGGATCTCCACCACGTATTGCAGGTTCATCGCGAAGCGGTCGATGCGAACACGGGTGGCCGGCCCGCCCGGCGCCGCGGCGGCCAGACGGCCCAGGTAGGCCTCGGCCAGCGCCGGCAGCGGCGCCCCGCCCCCGTGCAGGTCCTGCGCCAGCCGGGCCGCCGCCGGGCTTTCCTCCGCCACGGCTATGGCGCGATGCCCGCGCAGCAGCGTGTCCACCAGCGTGGTACCCGAGCGCGGAAACCCGACCACGAACACCGGCTGCTGCCGGCCGGCGACGGCAGCGGCCGTCGGCGGACCGGCCTCCAGCAGGGCCCGGCTGCGGTGCAGACGCTGGCGGACAAGGTCCTGCTTGATACCCGCGTCGGCGCAGATCCGCGCGCTGATGCGGTTGGCGCCCTCGGCGGCCTGGAAGGCCTGTGCCGGCCGATCGGTTTCATCGTACAGGCGCGCGAGCTGACTCAGACGCCGGCGTTCATCGAAGCACTCCGGCACCCTGCTGTCATCGAAGTGCAGTGCCGACAGGGCCGCGATCGCGGCCGGCAGATCACCCTGCCGGCCAGCCAGGATCCCGGCCCAGAGGCGGACGAAATCCGCATCGCCGCAGGCCCGCTGCGCGGCCGCGACGGCGGCGGCCAGATCGTCGACACGATTGGCCTGGTCCAGGAAGCCCAGCAGGCCCCGGTGCGCGGTCGGCTGCGCGGGCGCCGTTTCGATGGCCTGGCGATACAGTGCCTCCACACCGTCGGTCCGGCCCAGTGCGAGGCGGCAGTCGGCCAGCCCGCTGAGCGCGCCGGCATGCCCTGGCGTGGTCTGCAGCACGGCTTCGAAACACCCGGCCGCCCGCTCCCATTGCCGCGCGTGGCTGCAGGCCAGGCCCAGGTTGAATCGGGCAGCCGGGAGCGGAGACGGGCCGGCCAGGGCCCGCTGGAAGGCGGCAATGGCGGCATCGATGTCCGCACAGTGCAGGCAGGCGACGCCCAGGCTGTTGTGCAGCCTGGTGTTGTCCGGCTGCACGGCCAGGGCGCGGCGATAGTGTTCAATGGCAGCGGCGTGATCCCCCAGTGCCTGTCGTGCTGCGCCGAGCAGGCCGAGCAGCAGCGGGTCCGCGGGATGGCCGGCCAGCAGGCGCTGCGCCGCCTCGGCAAGGCCGGCGTGATCGCCGGCGCGGTACAGGGCGAACAAGGCCGCGCGCTTGTCGGGCTCCAGGGTGCTCATGCGGCGCGCTCAGCGCCCGCTGGCGTAGCGCGCCAGGATCTCCGGCCCCAGCGCCACCTTCAGGGGTTCCAGGTGGGCCTCGAAATGGCGCCATTGGTCAAGGCCGCTGCGATAGATGGGCCGGCGCACCTGCTCGGAACTGGGTGTGCGCACACTGCGCTCGGTTTCGTGAAAGCGCAGGCAGTTGTCCTCGAACGGCAGGCCGCAGAAGGCCAGGATTCGTCGCACCTGCCCTTCCAGGTCCTCGACCACGTCCTCGTGCATCACCCGCAGGACGAAACCCGGCAGTACCGCGTCCCAGTGATCCATCAGCTGTACGTAGCCCTTGTAGTAGCGCCCGATCGCCTCGAGCCCGTAGCTGAACTCCTGCCCTTCTCCGAACAGCTGCTTGAAGCCGCTGAAGCAGCAGGCCATGGGATCGCGCCTGGCATCGATGATCCTGGCGTTGGGCAGGATCAGCCGGATCAGGCCGATGTGCAGGAAGTTGTTGGGCATCTTGTCGATGAAGCGGGGCGCCCCCTGCCGGTACACCTGCGTGTTGTCGAGGTACTGTTCGCCGAAGCGGCGGAAGTACTCCGGCTCGAGCTCCTGCAGGATGGCCGGGTAACGCGACTCGCCAGCGGTGCTGCGGCCGCGCAGACGTTGCGCCAGCGCCAGAATGTCGTGCAGTTCCATGGTCCCGTCCACCATAGAGTGCGAGGCGAGTATCTGTTCCAGCAGCGTTGACCCCGCGCGCGGCAGGCCGACGATGAAGATGGGGTCCGGCCGCGGACAACCACTGCCGGCATGACGCTCGAACAACGCCGGCGTGCAAACGGTCATCTGCCGCTGCACCCGTTGCTCATTTTCCTGCGGACTGTAGCACAGCGCATGGCGCTTGAGGCTGTTGCCGCGTTCATAGAAGCCGAAGGCGGCATCGTACTCGGCCCGGTCCTCGAGCGCCTTGCCGGCGGCGAAGCACAGGTGGATGCGATCCTCGGTGGCGGTGGCCGGATCGCTCTCGGCCTGGCGGATACGCTCGATCTCCGCGTCGCTGAACCGGTAGGTTTTGGTGTTGGCCAGGCTCCAGTAGGCGTCACCGTGGTCGCCGCGCAGCTGGTAGGCGGCCTGGTAGGCAGCAATGGCCTCCGCGGTACGACCGATGGTCTTGAGTGCATGGCCGATTGACACATGCGCCTCGTGATTCGCCGGGAAGCGCTGCAGCACCCGCCGGTACCACTCGATACCCTCGTCCACCCGGCCCAGGCCAATGCAGGCCGCAGCCATCGCGCTCTGGAATACGGGGCTGTCCGGGTCCTTGGCGAGCAGTATCCCGGCCTGTTCGTGGGCCTGCTGGAAGCGGGTCTTGCGAATCAGCAGGTGCAGGTAGTCGATCCGGGCGCGGACATTGTCGGGCTCGAACGCGACGCAGCTCTCGAGCAGGAACTCCGCGTCATCGTAGATTTTCATGCGCACGCCGATGTCCGCCAGCAGGCGCATGGCCTCGACGTGCTGGCGATTGTGCTGCAGGAAATGGCGGACGATCTCCTCCGCGCGGCCGAGTTTGTCCTCGTGGATGAAGCTGCTCACGGAGACCAGTTCAGGCGGCAGTGCCTCCAGGAAGCGGGCCTGCTCAAGGGCGATGGCGGCCAGCGCCTGTTCGCCACCGCGCTCGTGCAGGGCGGCCAGCGCCTTCCAGCTGGCCGTGAGGGCGGGGTTGCGCTGCACAGCGGCGTTGAATGCCTGTACCGCGGCAGCCGGCCGACCGAGCGCCAGCAGGGCGTGGCCCTGCTCCTGCCAGCCACGGGCGTAGTCCGGGGATTCGGCCAGCAGGGTTTCAAGCACTCGCAGTGCCGGCTCGGGGGCACCCGAATAACGCGTTGCCACCGCCAGCATGTACAGCGCCTCGGTCCGCACTTCCCGGCTGCAGTCGCCATCGAGGATGGCCTGCAGGGCGGCGATGGCCGCGCCGAAGCGGGCGCCGCTGATGTCCGCCTTCGCCTGCAACAGCGCCTGTTCAGGCGGTTCGGACCGGGTGCTCGCGGCGTCGCTGGTGCTCACATGCCATCTCCGCCTGGCCGGGGCCGGTATCGGCCCGCAGCGGGCCAAGGTGCCGAGTTTCCAATGTTAGCCGTTTGCCGGGGAAGCGACCAAACGGGCGGCCACACGCGCAGGCCCCAGGACAAGCCCGGGGCCTTTGTGTTCACCGCCAGTGGCGGCGCCCGGCCGGTGGGCCGGGTTCAGTAGTCGTAGGACAGGCGCATGCCGAAGGTGCGCGGCCGGTTGGTGACCACCTTGGGCGTGAATTGCAGTGTGTCGATGTTCAGCTGCGCCGCCTTGTCGGTGACATTGTCGACGAACAGCTCGGCGCGCCAGCCGTCCTTCTTCACACCGAAGCCGAGGTTGAGCAGCACGTAGTCTTCCTGCACGTAGCGACCGTTCTGGAACAGGGTGCCGCCGCCGCCGACGAAGGTACCGCCCTCGTTGGCGATCTTCAGCCCGGAGCCACGGCCGTAGACCTGCCGCGCGGTATCCTCGATGAAGTTGGCATTGCCGGTGATGCCCGACTTGCTCTCGCCCGTGTAACTGAGCGAGCCGCTGAGGTAGGAATCGAGCCCGCCGGCGAACGGCAGGTTGAAGGTGTAACGGGCACGCACATTACCGGAGAAGTCCGGGGTGAATGGCAGTTCGCTGCCCACCGGCACCGAGATACCCTGAAGCTGCGGGTTCAGACTGGTGATCTCGCTGTCCA
>CAYGQN010000024.1:0-17513 GCA_964351795.1 uncultured Gammaproteobacteria bacterium | reverse complement strand
AGCTGAAGGCGCCGCTGATAGTGAGGCTGTCCGTGGGCGCCCAGGTGAAATCGCCGTCCACGCCGAAGATCTCGGCATCACCGACGTTCTCGATGAACACCAGGAAGGCGACATTCGAGGGGTCGAAACGCGAGGCCTGCAGGTCGCTGATGTCGGAGTAATAGCCGGTGATGTTCACCCTGAGCGTGCGATCCAGGAAGTCCCCCTTCATGCCCAGTTCAAAATTGTCGAGCTTGTCGGTGACCGCCACCGGCGGCACGCGGTAGTTGGCGAACACCGGCAGTCCGGCCGGGTTGTTCGCCGCGCGCGCGGCGTTGCGGTTGGCCACCGGCGGGCGGAAGCCCTGGGCGAAGGTGGCGAACAACATGATCTCGTCGGTCACTTTCCAGTCCAGTGCGGCGCGGAAGATGACATCGGACTCGTTGACCACGCCATCGCTGTTCAGGTCACTCACATCCAGCGTGCCATTGTCGATGGCGGCGAGCACGGCGGGCCCGCCGGCGCCGAAGAAATTGTTGATGGCCGCGGGCGAGCCGTCCCCGAGTGCGTCCAGGCGCGCGGTGACATCGTTGTCGAACGCGGTACCGTCACAGCCGGGCGCGCCGAACTTGCATCCGAAGGAGGAGTTCGTCGAGCCGCGGAATTCGAAGTCGATGTCGTACCAGCGGGCGCCGAAGCTTGCCGTCACGTTGGGCAGGATGTCGAACTCGACATTGCCGAACAGGGCAATCTGCTCCGTCTCGCGGGTGAAGTCGTTGACGAAACTGATGCGCGGGCCGAACAGCTCGCCGCCGGCGTTGGCGCCTTCGGTGATGTTGCCCACCTGCCCCAGGGGCGGGAAAGCGCCCGTGCCGGGGACGACATTGCCGAACTGGTCCACCTCGCCGGTGGAAGCCAGCTCGAAGGCCGAAACGGTTTCGGTTTCCTGGCGATCGTAGAACACACCGGCGGTCAGGCGCGCCCGCTTTTCCTGCGGCGTGCTGAAGCGGAATTCGTGGGTCATCCGGGTGCTGTCGGTGTCTTCCTGGTAGATTTTCTCCGGGTCGAAACAGGCGCCGTCCAGGGGCACGGATGCGGCCGGCACACCACCGAAACCGCGCGACGCCGAACACAGGTAGTACACCTGGTAGCCACCGCCGTTGGTATAGCCGGTGTAGTCGATGGCGGTCTGCACATCCCGGTTCACGAAGCCGCCGGTGTACACGACGTCGAGCATGGCAATCCGGCCGTTCAGGGTCCAGGTGGTCAGGCCGAAGTCGTCCTCGTTCTCATCGCGGTTGAAGCGGTTGGTATCACTGGTGCCGTCGAGGTTCGGGTCGAAGGCGAACACACCCTCGGTATCCAGGGACTGCTGGGTGTGCTGCACCAGGACATCCCAGTCCTCGTTGACCAGCCAGGACAGGCTGAAACGCCCGCCGGTGTAGGTGGCGTCGTTGAAATCGTCCTCCACGAACTGGCTGTTGTCGGCCGCTTCGAAGGGGGTGTTGGGGTTCACCGGCGCGGCCGAGATGTCGTTGCGGTTGATGACCGCGATGCTCGGGCTGAAGCCGCCGTTGGCGGGATCGTTGCGGACGTTGTCTATCCAGCCCCCGGCATGATCGTTGTAGGCCGCGACGCGCAGTGCCACATCGCTGGTCAGCGGGACGTTCACGTAGGCTTCGATGGCGTGGTTCATCTCGCCGCCGCGCGTGGTGGAAATCTTGCTGTCGAAGCCGGCCTGGAATTCCGAGTGGTCGGGCTTGTTGCTGATCAGGCGCACCGTGCCGGCCTGGGAGCTGGCGCCGAACAGGGTGCCCTGTGGCCCCGGGAGGACCTCGATGCGCTGCAGGTCGGTGGCGTAGATGTCGAGGTTGCGGCCGCCGAAGGACACCGGCTGCTCGTCCAGGTACAGCGCCACCGGCGGGGCCGAGCCCTGGGTGGTGGATATCGACAGGGTGGACTGCTCGCTGGCCGCGCCACGGATGTAGATCTCGTTCTGGCCCGGGCCGGTACCCTGGATCTGCACGTTCGGCAGGAACTGGACGTAGTCCTGGAAGTTGGCAATGCGCAGCTCGTCCAGGCCTTCGGACTGCAGCGCGCTGACGGTCACCGGGATGTCCTGCATGGACTCTTCCCGCTTGGTCGCGGTCACGACCACTTCCTCGATGGCTGCGCTTGCCGGCGCGCCGGCGCCGGCCGCCAGTGCCGACGCGACGGCCACGGCGATATCTTTTCTCTTGAACACGATTACAACCCCCCGCTAGCGACAAATTAATGGGCGCAAGGGTATTTCATTTTGCCATCTAAGTAAATCTAACTATCAGATATTAAACAATTTCCCTGAATTCTCCCAAAAAAACAGCAGCCTGACCGAGCCGGGCGGAGGCCCTCCAACAGTTGCCGAAAGACCACATAAATTCCTGTTTTTAATTATTTTTCCCAACATTCTTCCCGGTCTGTCAGGGGCTCTTCCGGGCGCGCGTCGCGACGGATACTTTCAGGACGATGTTTCGCAGCCCGGGGCAGCGGAAAAAACAGAGCCCGCGCGGGCGGGCTCTTCGGGGGTACTGCGCGGGCAGGGGCTCAGAAGCCCATGCGGAACTCCACGCCCCACATCGGCGGGTTGTTCACGTAGGCGGTGAGGTTGTTGAAGTCGATGGCGCCGATGGCGGATTCGTCGTTGGTGATGTTGCGGCCGAACACCGACAGCTGGTAGTTGCCGTCGCCGGTGATGTAGCCGGCACGGACCCCGCCCTCGAGCAGCTTGTTGTCCTGGAACTCCACCGAGTCGTACAGGAAGAAGCGCAGGTTGCTGCGGTAGGCCCAGTCGGTGAGCACGAAAAGCTCGCCGCCGGCGAAGGGATGCCCATAGCGGACCACCCAGTTGGCGATCCACTCCGGTGCGTGGTAGAGCGAATTGCCGTCGATGATGAACTCGCCGTTGGCGGCCACCGGATCGGTCACCGTGCAATTGTTCAGCGGCGCGCCGCAGCCGTTGATCGTCAGGTTCGGATCATCGATTTCGGTGTTGTTGTAGCTCAGGCCGGCGGTGATCAGCCAGCGGTCGTTCGGCTTGAACTGGGCATCGGTTTCAAAGCCCCAGCCGATGGTCTTGTCGGCGTTGACGAGCTCGTTGAAGTTGAAGGCGCCACCGACCTTGGTCAGCTGCTGGTCATCGATTTCGTAGTAATAGCCGGTGACGTTCAGCCGCAGGCGGCCGTCCATCAGCTCGCTCTTCACGCCGGCCTCGAAGGAGTGGTTGATTTCCGTGTCCGCAACGGTCACGCCATCCTGGAACAGGATACGGCCCTGTACCGACGGTGCGCGGTGGCCGCGGGCGAAGCGGGCGTAGACGTTGACGTTGTCGTTGACCATGTAGGTGGCGCTGATGTCGCCGGTGATGTTCTCGTCGGTGGGGTTGACCGAGAACGGGCCGGCCGGGCCGAAGCCGATGGGCGAGAGCAGGCGCTCGGCGGTGAAGTCCTTCTGGTCATCCGAGTAGCGCAGGCCCAGCTGCACGTTCAGGCGGTCGGTGATGTCATAGCTGACCGTGCCGAACAGGGCCCAGGATTCGGTTTCCTGGAACTGCCGGGTGATGCCATTGATGGCGCCGACGTTGAACAGCGAGTCGTAGTTGTAGGTGTCGATCTCGATGTCTTCGTAGAAGTAGTAGAAGCCGACCTGCCAGTTCAGCCGGTCCCAGTCGTTGCTCGCCAGGCGCAGCTCCTGCGTCCACTGCTTGTGCTCGGCCAGGCCGTCGGCGGTCTGGGCGTCGAAGGGGATCCCCGGCCCCGGGCCGGTGGGGAACACGCCGGCGAAGATGCCACCGAAGCCGCCATCGACGTCACCGCGCGAGATGTTGTCGTCCACCGTGTGGTAGCCGGTGATGGAGGTGGCGGTCACGCGGCCGAAGTCGTAATCGAGGGTGGCAGTGACGCCGTACTGGGTCTGCTCCTGGGTCTGGAAGCTGGCGGAATCCTGGAACACCTCGTCGCGCTCGAAACCGTCCACCAGGCTGCGCGTACCGGGTTGGATGACATTGGCTCGGAACACCGTGGGCGTGCCATCGCTGAGGTCGCGGCCGTGGAAGTTGAGCAGCGCGCTGAACTTCTCGTTCGGCGTCCACAGGAACTGCAGCCGCGCCGCGATGTCCTCGAAGCCGCCGTAGACGTTGTTCTGCTGGAAGCCGGGCGCCTCGTTGTCGATCCAGTCGTTCATGCCGTTGTAGAACACCGAAGCGCGCGCCATGAGCACGCCGTCGATGAGCGTGCCGCCCAGCGCGCCCTCGATGGTGCGCTGGTCGTAGCGGCCATAGGACGCGGCGAAGTAACCATCGTTCTCGGCGGTCGGCCGGCGCGAGTCGAACTTCACGATACCGGCCGTGGTGTTGCGCCCGAACAGCGAGCCCTGCGGGCCGCGCAGCACCTCCACCGATTCGATGTCGAACAGCGGCATGCCCTTGGCGGCCGGGTTCTCGAGCACCACGTCGTCGTAGACCATGGACACCGGCTGCGAGGCGTTGATGTCGAAATCGCTGTTGCCCAGCCCGCGGATGTAGAAGCGCGGGATGAGGCGGCCGTTCGAGGATTCCACGTACAGGCTGGGAATGCGCGCGCCCAGGGCAAGCACGTCGGCACCGGCGGATACTGCCACCTGGAGGTTCTCCTCCGTCAGCGTTCCCACCGACAGGGGCACATCCTGCAGGTTCTGCTCGCGCTTCTGCGCCGTGACGATCACTTCCTCCAGAGCGGTGCCCTGGGCAGATGTCGTGGCGGACGCAACAGCGAACAGGGTCGCTGCGACGGCGCTGGACAGGGGGCGGGCGCGAAAGCCTGGCTGCATGGCGGGTACTCCTCCGGGTTGAGCGGTAATCATTTGTCGCGATGGTAATGCAGCCGCGCGGATACCGCCAGCATTGCGGCGCAGCATGGGCCCGACCCGGCTCTGCCGGGACGCTTGCCCGGAACCCGGGCGCGGTCTTTCCTGCCACAAGATCTGGGTATTTTCACAACATTTTCACCAGCGAGCGGGATGCGACTTGCCCTGCCCGGCGATCCCGGTCACCCTTGCGCGCGGTCCGACCGGGACAACAACAAGGCCGCATGCCACCCGAATGAATCCGCTCATGAGCCTGGTGGGGATCGCCACCGTCTTCGCCCTGGCCTTCGCCCTGTCCCGCAACCGCCGCGCCATCAACTGGCGCACCATCGGTGGCGCCTTCGCCTTCCAGGGCGCCATCGCGGCCTTCGTGCTGTATTTCCCGGCCGGCCAGACCGCGCTGGCGGCCGTGGTATTCGCCGTCCAGCACGTCATCGACTACGGCAAGCTCGGCAGCCGCTTCATCTTCGGCGAGCAGCTCATGGACAACACCGGCTTCACCGTCGTGTTCCACGTGCTGCCGATCATCATTTTCTTCTCCTGCCTGATGTCCACGCTCTACCATCTCGGCATCATGCAGTTCATCGTCAAGGGTTTCGGCGGCCTGCTGCACCGGCTTCTGCAGACCAGCAAGCCTGAATCCATGTCGGCGGCGGCCAACGTGTTCGTCGGCCATACCGAGGCACCACTGGTCATCCGGCCCTACCTGGCGCGCATGACGCAATCGGAGCTGTTCGCCGTGATGACCGGCGGCAACGCCACCATCGCCGGCGCGGTGATGGCCGGCTACGCGGCCCTCGGGGTGGACCTGAACTACCTCATCACCGCAAGCTTCATGGCCGCCCCGGGCGGGCTGCTGATGGCCAAGCTGGTGATGCCCGAGACCGGCACGCCGATGGACCCTGGCGACATCGACCCGCGCGAGGAAAGCGGCGGTGCGGTGAACGTGTTCGAGGCCATGGGCAACGGCGCGCTGACCGGTCTGCAGCTGGCGCTGAACGTGGGCGCGCTGCTGCTGGCCTTCGTCGCGATGATCGCCCTGCTGAACGGCATCATCGGCGGTGTCGCCGGCTTGTTCGGTCTGCAGGGCATCACCCTGGAGGGGATCCTCGGCGACCTGCTCGCCCCGCTGGCATTCCTGCTGTCGGTGCCCTGGGAGGAGGCCCGGGCGGCGGCCTCGATGATCGGCACCAAGCTGGTCCTTAACGAATTCATCGCCTACGTGCAGTTCATCGAGATGAAAGACAGCCTCAGTGCGCACACCCAGGTGGTGATCACCTTCGCGCTGTGCGGTTTCGCCAACCTCGCCTCCATCGCCATGCTGCTCGGTGCGCTCGGGCACCATGGTGCCGAGCGCCGCCAGGACGTGGCCCGGATGGGCCTGCTGGCGGTGTTCGCCGGCCTGCTGGCAAACCTCATGAGCGCCGTGCTCGCCGGCCTGTTCGTGGGCCTCGCCGGCTGAGCGGCGCAGCGGGTTTCCCCCGACGGCACCGCTGCCGCTAAACTGCCCGCCGCCGGACAGGCCCTGGACGGCAACCGCAACGAGGACACCGCAACATGGCCCGCGCGATACTCCTGGTCCTGGATTCCTTCGGCCTCGGCGCCACCGGGGATGCCGGGCGCTTCGGTGATAGCGGCGCGAACACCCTGGGCCACATCGCCCGGGCCTGCCTGGACCAGCGCCAGGGCCGCCCGCTTGCCCTGCCGAACCTGGCCCGGCTCGGCCTGCTGCATGCCGCCCGGGCCGCCAGCGGCGAATGCCCGGCGGGCTGCGAACTGCCGCGGCAGGTGGATGGCGCCTGGGGTCACGCCGCCGAACTGAGCAGCGGCAAGGACACCCCCAGCGGCCACTGGGAGATGACCGGTGTACCGGTTCTGTTCGAGTGGGGTTATTTCACCGCCCGCAAGGATTCCTTCCCGCCGGCGCTGCTGGCGGATCTCGTGCGGGAGGCCGGACTGCCCGGCGTGCTGGGCAACTGTCATGCCTCCGGCACCAGCATCATCGAGGCGCTTGGCGAGGCCCACATCGCCAGCGGCAAACCGATTGTCTACACCTCGGCCGACAGCGTCTTCCAGGTGGCCGCCCACGAGCAACACTTCGGTCTGCAACGCCTGTACGACATCTGCGCCATCGCCCGCCGCCTGCTGGAACCCTGGAACATCGGCCGGGTGATCGCACGCCCGTTCACCGGCGAACGGCCCGGCGAGTTCCGGCGCACCGCCAACCGGCGCGATCTCGCTGTTCCGCCGCCGGCCGACACCGTGCTCGACGCCCTGGTGGCAGCCGGTGGCGAGGTCTGGAGCATCGGCAAGATTGCCGACATCTTCGCCCATCGCGGCATCAGCCGGCAGATCAAGGCCGATGGCAATGCCGCCCTGGCCGAGGCCACCCTGGCGGCACTGGCCGAGGCCCCGGACAACAGCATCGTGTTCACCAACTTCGTGGATTTCGACACCCTGTACGGGCACCGCCGGGACCCGCTCGGCTATGCCGCCGCACTGGAGGCCTTCGATGCCCGCCTGCCAGCCATCGAGGCCGCGCTGGGAACACACGACCTGCTGGTGCTCACCGCCGACCACGGCTGCGACCCGACCTGGCCCGGCAGCGATCACACCCGCGAGTACGTGCCCGTGCTCGCACGCGGTGCGGGGCTGGCCGCCGGCAGCCTCGGCCGGCGCGAGAGCTTCGCCGATATCGGTGCCAGCGTGGCGCAACTGCTGGGCCTGCCGGCACCGGCGTACGGCCGCAGCTTCCTCCAATGACACACCCGGCCGCGCCGGGAACAGCGAGACCACATGGCCAGCAAGCACATCAATGCCGAACCCGGGGACTTCGCCGACACCGTCCTCATGCCCGGCGACCCGCTGCGTGCGGAGTACATCGCGACGCAGTTCCTGGAGGGCGCCCGGCGCGTCTGCGACGTGCGCAACATGTTCGGCTTCACCGGCCATTACCGCGGCCAGCGATTGTCGGTGATGGCGCACGGCATGGGGATCCCCTCGGCCTCCATCTACTGCACGGAACTCATCCGCGATTTCGGCGTCCGCCGCATCATCCGCACCGGCAGTTGCGGCTCGGTCAGCGACGAGGTGCAACTCAATGACGTGATCATCGCCATGGGTGCCAGTACCGATTCCATGGTCAACCGGATCCGCTTCCAGCACTATGACTTCGCCGCCATCGCCGACTACGGCCTGCTGCACACGGCGGTGGAACTCGCCCGCGTCCGGCCCATGCGCTGGCACGTGGGCAACATCTTCTCCACCGACCTGTTCTACAGCCCCGACGCCACCATCTTCCAGACCATGCAGCGCCTGGGCGTGCTCGGTGTGGAAATGGAGCTGGCCGGCATCTACGGCCTGGCGGCGGAGTTCGGTGCGCAGGCCCTGGGGATCTGCACCGTCAGCGATCACATCCCCAGTGGCCAGGCGCTGTCGGCCGAGGCCAGGCGCAGCAGCTTCAATGACATGATCGCCCTGGCCCTGGATACGGCCATCGCGCAATGAGACCGGCCAGCCGCCGGCAAGGGAGGAGCCCATGATCCAGCTGTTGCCCATCCTGGCGCTGGGGACGCTGTGCGGCGTCGCCTGGGCGCTGCAGGCGCCGTTGTCGAGCATGATCAGCCACCATACCGGGCCGATCGAAAGCGCCTTCGTCGTCCACCTCGGTGGTGCACTGGGCGCGCTGGCTATCCTGCCGCTGACCGGGGTTGCGCGCCTGCCGGCCTGGCAGGCCATCCCCTGGTACTGCTACGGCGCGGGCCTGCTCGGCGTCGTCGCCATTGCCGCCCTGGTGTGGATGGTCCCACGCGTCGGCGTGGCCTCGACCATCACCGTGGTCATCGCGGCGCAGCTGATCGCCTCGGCGGTGCTGGACCACTTCGGCGTGCTCGGCCTGACCGTGCGCAGTCTTGAACCGCAGCGCCTGCTGGGCCTGGGGCTGGTGCTGATCGGGGTCTGGCAGACCGTTCGCAGCGGCTGAAGCGCGCGGGCCGGGCCTCAATAAGCCCCGGCGACGCCGCCAGCACCGACAATGACAAGCCCCGCGCTGGTACCAAGGCGCGTCGCGCCCGCCTCCAGCATGGCAATGGCATCGGCCCGGGAGCGGATCCCGCCGCTGGCCTTCACACCAGGTTCCGGCCCCACCACCTCGCGCATCAGGGCCACATCGGCAACCGTCGCCCCGCCGCCGGCAAAGCCGGTGGAGGTCTTCACGAAGTCCGCTCCCGCCTCGATGGCGGCGGTACAGGCCACGCGCTTCTGTGTCTCGTCCAGCAGGCAGGTCTCGATGATCACCTTCACCGATCGCCTGTCGGCGGCCGCCACCACCGCCGCGATGTCGCGGCGCAGCCGCGGCAGGTCGTCATCCTTCAGGGCGGCGATGTCGATGACCATGTCGAGTTCATGGGCGCCCGCTTCCACCGCCTGCTCCGCCTCGAAGGCCTTCACGGCACTTGCATTGCCGCCCAGGGGAAAGCCGATCACGGTACACAGCTTCACGCCGGTGCCTGCCAGCAGCTTGCGCGCCAGGGGCAACCGCGCCGGCAGGATGCACACCGACCAGAACGCGTTGGCGGCCGCCTCCTCGCACAGGCGGGCGATGTCGGTCTCACCGGCGTCAGGCCGGAGCAGGGTGTGATCGATGCAACGGGCCAGCTGTTCGGGGGTCGGGTTCACGGCGTGGGCTCCAGGGCGTGCGGGAGGCCAGCATACCTGCACGGGCGACGCTGATCATCGCGGGAACCGGGGCATACCCCGGGTTGGTCATGGGCAGCCCGCAACCCGGCCCGGGCGCGCCAGGCGAGGACAGCCGTATGCGCCGGGCCCGCGCCTCGCGGGCCCGGCGCGTGCCGATCAGGCCAGCTCGCGTTCGAAGGCCTCGTTGTAGGCCGCCCGGAACTGCGCCTGCGTGAAGTGGTGGTTCTGGGTGCCGCGATGGGCGATCTTGATGGCACCGATCAGCGAGGCGATGCGACCGGTGGTGTCCCAGTCCAGGCCCTGCATGAGCCCATGCAGGATCCCGGCGCGGTAGGCATCACCGCAACCGGTGGGATCGAGCACGGCCTTCGCCGTCACCGGCGGGATGGCGATTTCGCCCTCCGCGGTATGGATGATCGAGCCTTCACCGCCCCGGGTCACGATGAGCGCCTGGGTCTGCGCCAGCACGTCCGCCACGCTGAGGCCCGTCTTCTTGCGGATGAGTTCCCATTCGTAGTCGTTGCAGATGACCCAGTCGGCGATGGCGATGAAGCGGCGCAGTTCCTCGTCGCTGAAAATGGGCACGTTCTGGCCCGGGTCGAAGATGAACGGAACCCCGGCCTCGGCGAACTGCTCGGCATGGCGAATCATGCCGTCACGACCATCCGGGGCGACGATGCCGATGCTCACCTTGCCCGCCTCGCTCACCGCCACCTCGTGCGAGTGCGCCATGGCACCGGGATAGAAAGCGGTTATCTGGTTGTCGTCGAGATCGGTGGTGATGGTGCACTGGGCCGTATGCACGTCGGCGACCTCGCGGATGAAGCTGCGGTCGATACCGAGCTCGTCCAGCCAGCGCGCGTAGGGTTCGAAATCCGTGCCCACCGTGCCCATGCCGATACCCTCGGAACCGAGCAGGCGCAGGTTGTAGAGGATGTTGCCGGCACAGCCACCGAACTCGCGGCGCATGTCATTGGCGACGAAACACACGTTCAGCATGTGGATGCTGTCCGGCAGGATGTGCTCCTTGAACCTGTCCGGGAATACCAGGATGTTGTCGTACGCGAACGAACCGCAAACCAGTGCTGTCATGAATCTCTCCGGGTTGAAATGGCAGGCCCTGAACAGGGGCAAAAGGCCGTCAGTATAACAATTCCGGGCGCCGGCTTCCCGCGCCGGCCCGGCCGCGGCACTTGACCGGCCCCTGTCTGCGGTTATCTTAAGCCGTCTTTTCAGACAGCTACGGCGGTTTAATGGACAAGCACTACATAACAGCAGACACGCTGCTGGTGGACTCCTTCCGCCTGGCTGCCCGGGTCTACGACAGCGGTTTCCGGCCCGATTTCATCATCGGTGTCTGGCGCGGCGGCACCCCGGTGGGCATCGCCGTGCAGGAATTCATGGAGTTCCGCGGCGTCAGCACCGATCACATCGCCATCCGCACCTCCTCCTACTACGGCATCGGCCAGCAGTCACGCAGCATCCGCGTGCACGGGCTCAACTACCTCATCGACAACATCAACGCCGAGAACAGCGTGCTCATCGTCGATGATGTCTTCGATTCCGGGCGCAGCATCGAGGCGACCCTGGCGGAACTGGAAAAGCGCTCCCGGCGCAACATGCCGGCCACCGTGCGCATCGCCTGCCCCTGGTACAAGCCGGCCAACAACAAGACCGCCATCACACCCGATTACTGGGTGCACTCCACCGACCAGTGGCTGGTGTTTCCGCACGAGCTGTGCGGCCTGTCGGTCGATGAGATCCGCACCGGCAAGCCCGAGCTGGCGGCGGTGTTCAGCGAACTCGGGATCGACTGAGCCCGTTGCCGGCAACGCCCTGCGCCACAACCCCGCGGCCGCGCCGGCCAGGCTGCCCGGCCGCGGTCACCCGGTCGTCGGGGGCGACGGCCCGGGACGGCCGCGGAGGCCGGCGGGGCCGGTCCGGCAACGGGCCAGCCGCGGCGGCGCGTCAGCGCAGGCGCCGGGCGACCTCGGTGCGGATCTCCTCGGGCAGGAAGGACTTCTCAAGCGCCATGGCGTTGATGCGCATGAAGTCATCGGTGTCGAAACCGTAATAGCGCCGGGCGATGTCGTATTCGTTCACCAGGTCGATGGCCATCAGCTGCGGATCGTCGGAATTGATGCTCACCTTCACGCCGGCGCGGTAGAAGTCCGGCAGGGGATGGCCTGCCAGCGTCGGGGCGCACTGGGTCAGCCAGTTGGACGTCGGGCACAGCTCCAGCAGCACATCACGCTCGATCAGCAGCTCCACCACTTCCGGATCCTGCCAGGCATTGACGCCGTGGCCGATGCGATCCGGCGCCAGGACCTCCAGGGTCTCGCGCACCCCCGCCGCGGGCGTTTCCTCGCCGCTGTGCACCGTGACGCCCCAGCCCGCCGCACGCGCCAGGTTCACCGCTTCTAGCCAGTCCGCCGGGCGGGTGGTCGCCTCGCGGTCGGCCAGGTCGAAGCCGACCAGGCGATCCGCGCCCCGGTGACGCAGCGCCCGGGCGTAGCGGATGCACTCGCGGGTACCGGTCATGTTGGCTTCCTTGTCCAGGGTCCGGGAGATGATGTCGATGAGACCCACCTGGATGTCGTAGCGGTCCATGCCCTGCATGACGCCGTCCAGCACGCCCTCGATGATCTCGTCCCAGCTCAGGGACTTGCCCATGGCGATGAAGGCCGGCGAGAAGCGCAGTTCCACCAGCACGCAGCCATCGCGCCAGGCGTCCTCGACATTCTCGAAGGCGATGCGCCGGATGGCCTCGTAGGAGCAGGTGATCTTCTGGATGGTCTCGAAGGCCTCCAGCACCGTCGCCACATCCCCCATGGGCGCGGTGATGGTGGTGCGCCGGCGCAGCTCGGCGTCGTTGCGCCAGTCGATATCCAGGGCATGGCGCCGGGCGATGTCCACCATCGTCTCGTGGCGGATGGAGCCGTCGAGGTGCCGGTGCAGTTCGACTTTCGGCAGCCGCGTCAGCGGCGAGGTTCCGGCGCTGCGCGGCATCAGGGTGAATCCGGCTCGCTGGCCAGCATGGCCCGGATCCTTTCGGCCACGGCCCTCGCCTCGGCCATGACCCGCTCGGCATCCAGCGTCAGCACCCGGCCCTCCTCCATGAGCACCCGGCCGTCCACCACGGTGGTGACAACGTCCTGGGCATCGGCCGCGTACACCAGGTGCGATACCGGGCTGTACATCGGTGTCAGGTGCGGCACGTAGGCCACGCGCACCTGGATGAGGTCGGCGCGCAGGCCCGGCGCGAGGCTTCCGACCTGTTCCTGCAGGCCGAGCGCCGCCGCGCCACCGGCGGTAGCCATGCGCAGCACCGTTGCCGCGGGCATGACTTTCGGGTCGGCCAGCTCGGCCTTGTGGATGAGCGCCGCCAGGCGGATCTCCTCCCACAGGTCGAGATCATTGTTCGACGCCGCCCCGTCGGTGCCCAGGCCGACATCCACGCCCGCGGCCAGCATCTGCGGCACGGGCGAGATGCCGGAGGCGAGCTTGAGGTTCGAGGTCGGATTGTGCACGGCGCCGGTGCCGCGGGCGGCCAGCACGGCGATCTCGGCGTCCTGCGGCCACACCAGGTGGGCGCCGATGGTCGGGCCGGCCAGCACCCCGGCGGCATCCAGGTGCGCCACCGGCGTGCGCCGGTAACGCTTGCGCACCTCCTCCACCTCCCAGCGGGTCTCGGCGATGTGGGTCATCAGCGGTACGCCGGCCCGGTTGGCGCGGGCCCGCACCGCCTGCAGCTTGCCGGGCCCGACCGTGTACGGTGCATGCGGAGCGTAGGCCGGTGTGATCCGGCGATGGCGGCCGCGCCACTCGGTGACAAAGGCATCGGCCAGGGCAAGGTTCTCATCCCAGCCGCCCGGTGAGTGCGGGCTGGGCTGCTCGATCATCGCCACCCCCACCACCGCCCGCAGGCCGCAGGCGCGCACGACGCGGGCCACCACGTCGGGGAAGAAGTACATGTCGGCAAAGGTGGTGGTGCCGCCGGCGATCATCTCCTGGCAGGCCAGCTCGGTGCCGATGCGGACGAACTCCTCGTCAACGAAGCGGTTCTCCAGCGGGAAGATGAAGTTCTCCAGCCAGTCCATGAGGTCACGATCATCGGCAATCCCGCGGAACAGGCTCATCGCCGCGTGCGTATGCCCATTCACCAGCCCCGGCAGCAGGATGCGGCCGGTCCCGGGGATGAAGCGTGCCGGCGCCCAGGCGGCGAGCACGGCCTCGCGGGTGCCCACCGCCAGGATCTCGCCATCGCTGATGGCCACGGCGCCGTCCTCGATGACGCGGCCCTGCCCGTCCATGGTCACCACCCAGTCACCGGCGACCACGAGATCGACCGGTTCGGCGGCCTGCGCCGGGGCGCCGGCCGCCAGCAGCGCCAGGCAGGCCAGCAGGGACGCTGCCAGTGCCGCCCGCCGGCTCATGCCGGCAGGGCGAGCAGGTCGGCCAGGTGGCGGTCGACCTGCGGCAGGTAGTCCGGGTCGACCCCGAACAGGCCCATGTGGCCGCAGTTGGTCTTCAGCAGGCGGTATTCCGAACCCGGGATCATGGCCTGTTCGCGCTGGCAGTCCGCCGGCGGGAAGAACATGTCGGTATCGATGGGCATGACGAAGGTGCGGGCGGTGATGCGCCCGAGCGCCGCCGCGAGATCACCGCCGGTGTGGCGGGCGACATCACCGGTGTGCCATTTGCGGTTCATGCACAGCAGGTCGGCGGGGTCCAGCGGCAGGAAATACGCCTCCAGGAAGCCGGTGACGAAATCCTGGGCCGAGGTGAATCCCAGCCCGCGCCAGGCTTCCTGGGCATAGAACTCCGCGGACCAGCCCATCACCGCCCAGATCCGGGCGTGCGCGCGCAGGCCCTTTGCGACATCCGCATTGCTGTTGTACCAACCGCCGGCGAACCCCGGATCGGACTCGATGGCGTCGGCGAGGATACGCCCGAAGGTGCGGTCGAAGTCCGTGCAGCGCGCGGTGCCGGCCAGTGGTGCGGCGCGGGCCACCATGTCCGGGTAGCGCACCGCCCATTCGTAGGTCTGTTGCGCCCCCATCGAACCGCCCATCACCAGGGCCAGCCGTTCGATGCCGAAATGATCGCTCACCAGCCGGTGCTGGGCGCGCACATCATCGCCGATGCCAAGGGCCGGGAAGGCCCCCATGCCCCAGGGCGCGGGCGTGTTGTGGGGGGAACTGGACAGGCCATTGCCAAGCTGGTTGGCGATGATGATGAAATACCTGGCCGGATCCAGCGGCCGGCCCTCGCCGATGTACAGCTGCTCCATGATCTTGCTGGTGCCGGAAAACCAGGTAGGGATGAGCACGGCGTTGTCCCTGGCCGCGTTGAGCTCGCCGAAGGTGGCGTAGGCAAGCTTCGCCGCGTACAGGCTGCCGCCGGCTTCCAGCGGCAGATCACCAAGCTCGAACAGCTCGAAGGGACCATGGTTTTCCTGCGAGTAATAGGCGTTGTCGTACATGCTCGGGGCCTCGTTGTCGTTCGTATGGGCGGACCGTCGGCACTGTCCGGCAAGGCTGCGCGGGAGCCCCCCCGCCACCGGTGTGCCCGGCTGGCGAGGTTCGCACTTCGCGCCGCGACGGGCAAGCCTGCGCCGGCCGGCAAGCGCAGCCGACCGGCGACGCGCGGGGCCGAATGCGCGACAATAAAGCCCTGTATCCCTGCGCCACCCCGGGGGGGGGACTGAATGAACATCGATGCCATCCTGGAACGTATCCACTGGGACGGTGCACTGCGGCAGGACGTGGAGACACTGCGCGGGCTGCAGCGGGCCTTCCTTGCCAGCGTGCCGTTCGAAAACCTCGACATCCACCGGGGGGTCTCCATCACCCTCGAACCGGAACGGATCCACGAGAAGATCGTCAGCCGGCGCCGGGGCGGGTTCTGCTACGAATGCAACACGGTGATGTTCGACCTGCTCACCGGCCTGGGTTTCAACGTCGAGCGCGTGTCCTGTCGCATGGCGATCGGTCCGGAACCGGGGGCGGAGTTCGACCATCTTGCCCTGGTGGTGAAGCTCGATGCCGAGTACCTGGTCGACGTGGGTAACGGGCAGTCCGCGGACCAGCCGCTGGCACTGAACGACAGCGGCACGGTCATCAGCGAGCACGTGCACTACATGGTGGCACCCTGTGAGTCCGAACTGGCCCTGTGGTACAGCGAAGACGGCCGCCAGTGGCTGCCCCGCTTCCTGTTCACGCGCACGCCCCGGCAACTGCGCGAGTACACCGCCATGTGCCTGTTCCACCAGACCTCGCCGGATTCCATCTTCACCCAGGGCAAGCTGTGCACCCTGCCCACGCCGCGCGGGCGCGTCACCTACACGGGCAGGCAGCTGACCATCCGCGATGGCCATCGCCTCGTCCACGAACAAGTCGTGAATCCGGACGAGGAAGCCGCCCTGCTGGAGAAACACTTCGGCATCCAGCTGCCGCCGGAGCGCCCCGCGGCGGGCGGTGCGCGGCAGAAGCAGACCGGCTAGCAAGCCCCCCGGTCCGCGCAAGGGCAGCCGGGCCCGACCGCGCAGCCCGCGCCGGCGTCTGCACCGGTGGCGCCGGCCATGGCGGTGCGCGGCCGCGCGCGGGCAGCCGGGCCGTGCACAGCGGTCCTGCACCGCCCCATCCGGCTACTCGGGCGTGCCTAGCTCCTCGCGCATCAGCCGGGCGAGATCGTCGCGGGCGCGCCTGGATTCACTGATCAGCCGGTCAGGGTCCCCGCGCACCGCCTGCAGCCGCTGCACGGTCGCCTCGTCATGGGCACGGAACAGGCGCTCGGCGCCGGCAGCCCGCTCGGGCGGAAAGCCGAGCGCCTCCAGGGCCTGTCGCCCCAGCTCCAGCGCCGACAGGAAGGTCTCGCGTTCGAACACCTCCACCCCGCGCTCGATGAGATCATAGGCATGGGTACGGTTGCGCGCCCGCACCACCAGCTGCAGGTGCGGAAAATGCTGCCGCGCGTGGTCGACAATGGCGTTGATGGCCGCGATTTCATCGCAGACCACCACCAGCAGGCGGGCTTCCCCGGCACCGGCTGCACGCAGAGTGTCCAGTCGGGTGGCATCACCGTAGTACACCTTGTTGCCAAAGCGGCGCGTGACTTCCACCTGCTCGGGATCATTGTCGATGACCGTGAGCGGAAAGCCGTTGGCGAGCAGCAGGCGCCCGATGACCTGGCCCATACGGCCGAAGCCCACCAGGATCACCGGGTGCTGCTCGTCGATGTCGTCGTGGACCGGTGCGGGCGCCCGCAGACCGGCGCGGATCCGCCACTCGACCAGCCGCAACAGCAGTGGCGTCGCCAGCATCGACAGGCCCACGACCAGCACCAGCGAGCGTGCCAGTGCGGCCGGCACCTGGCCGCCGCCGGCGGCGAGGTCCAGCACCACGAAGGCGAACTCACCGCCCTGCGCCAGCACCGCGGCAAACTGCAGAGCGCCGTGCACACCGGCGCCGAAGCGACGCGCCACGACCCACAGAAGCGTGAACTTGACCGCCAGCAGAATCGTCAGCATGAGTCCGATCTGCAGCGGCTCCCGCCACAGCAGCCCGGGCTCGATGGTCATGCCCACGGCCATGAAGAACAGCCCCATGAGCAAGCCCTTGAAGGGCTCTATTTCCAGCTCCAGTTGCTGGCGGTACTCCGAGTCGGCAAGCAGTACGCCGGCCAGGAAGCCCCCCAGCGCCATGGACAGGCCCACCGCCTGCATCAGCAGTGCAATGCCCGCCACCAGCAGCAGGGCGAAGGCGGTGAAGATCTCGCTCTGGCCGGTACCGGCGATGTAGCGGAACACCGGTCGCGTGGCGTAGCGACCGCCAACGAGCACGATGACAATGGCCAGGACAGGCCCCAGCATGGCCAGCGGCTCCAGGCGACCGGCCGTCCAGGCGCCGGCCGCCAGCGGCAGCAACGCCAGTACCGGGATGACGGCCAGATCCTGG